>JASEGY010000364.1 GCA_030019105.1 bacterium
CGCAATCTGCAATCCAAAATTGGTTTGGTTGCGGCCAGAGGCCGCGCTAAGGTATTATCAAAGATATCTTGTTCTTTTCGAAATCGCTGAGGTCATTGGCTTCGATCACACTCCAGAGCATGTCCTGCTTCTCGTTCTCACTCTTGCCTGAAAATTTGCTCGAAACAACGACGATATGGATGTTGTCCTGATATCCGTCCGAAACATCGACTGTCGAATTTTCATTAAATTCTTTGCGGAGCAAGTCTTCTATTTTCTTCTTTATTTGCGCGTCTGCAGCCATAACTTTCCTCCTTGGTTAGATATTTCTATCGATAAAATGCCCCAAAGTTTCAACTGCTTTAATAAATGAACCCTGGCGATGAACAAGGCCGAAAGACACAACAACCCTGAACGTTGAACCAGGAACCTGTGGACGGTGACCTTCATTAGATGCTCACTACCTTATGACGGCCAGTTTCCCGGTCTTTACTTCCCCTCGCTCATTAGTAATCACATAAAAATAGACCCCGCTTTCGACCCATTCTCCGCCGTTGTTTTTAGTATCCCACGTCCAGCTTACCCAGGTTGTGGGGGATTCCCGCACCAACTCTCCGGCCAAATTATATACCTTGACCTGATTTCTGGCCTCAGGAAGGTTAATAAAGACAATGCCGGTACTTGCGTCTCCTGTTCTAATTTGCCCATCGTTAGGTTTGTAGGGATTAGGATAGACCACTACGTTTCGAAAGTCAGGGGCATAGATAACCCCGATCCGGTAATAAGGCACAAGAAAAAACTGTCTGGGGATAGCAGCGGTGACCAGATTATTCTCGGTATCGATAAACTGGCCTTCGGTAGGTATTACTCCCGGCAGCCTATCCGGCATTACCCACCCGTCGACTATTAATCCATATATTCGAAATTCTTTTTCGATTTCATGAGTAGCCACATCCTCATACGGGATGGTGATAATGATAAGGTCAGAAGTAAAAGGGGCCTGATAAGTATAATCGCTGTTCTTGGTAGTGCGAAACTCACGGTAGGTATTATCCAGGACATCTTCGATATGGGAAGGCAATTCGTCATCATGGTTTATCGGAAGGCCTTTTTCTTTTGCCCGCAATTCAGTCCATTCGGGAAACCCCTTAATAATCTCCCTGATGGTAAGCATTACTTCTTCCTCTTCCGTCCTGAACCACTCAGAAAATGCCCCTGGTTTAAGCTCGATCTTTGTGCCGTGAAGTTCCAGTTCGGCACCTCCGGTGGTTTTAGTTATCCGGATTGATTTTAGATACTGGTTGTCCAGAGAAAAGGTATCGGAGGAAGCGGAAATCCCGGGGGTAGTATCCGGATAGTCGTAAGGAGTGATCTTGATTATGTAGTCAGAGAAAGCCCCACCACCCTCGTCTATGCTGCTCTGCCAGGTTAAAGTCCGGCTGCCGGCCCCAACTTTGGTGAGAACCCCCGGCGAGTCTGAGGGACCTTCTTCTAAAGTAGCCCCCCGCCAGGCCAGAGCGCCGTATTGTCCCCCCTGATATTGCACCTCCAGGTCGTAAGGCCCTCCATCTTCCGTATCAGACAGAATAAAGCTCAGGGTAACATCTCCCGGGTGCTTCAGTGACCTGGGATCACCAGGGAGGTAAGTACCTGCTATAACTTCTATATTTATATTCCTAACCTCAGGGACAGCGTAAACCTTGCCCCACCCTGTGCCCAGTAAGATTAATTCCAGGATCAGACAGACTATCTTTTTCATATCGCCCCTTATCTTACCATAAAAATAGCTCTTATGCAACTAATTTCTACCTTTTGAGAAAAAAATCTATCCAGGCGAAAGATACAACATAGCTATTCAACACCTTTTCTTCTTGACGAAACATACTATTTATGGTATTCTTAAAAAAGGAAGGCGCTATTTATGAAAACAATCAAACCTCTTGATCGAAGTCTCAAAGTGCTGGCCCGTATGGCTCACAAAAGCTTTATTAAACTCATTATGCCGGATACCGAAGGAGTAACCTTCTTAGGGCAAAAAACTCCTTATCTGGATATACCTGAACAACGGTTGGATGAGATATATCATTTAGCTATAGCCGATCAGGAGGTCCTGGTAAACCTGGAATTCCAAACAGTTCCCAGTTATAAAGTAACACGTCGCACCTTCGTGCAGAATGGACTACTTACTGAAGCAGAAGAATTACCAGTAATATCGGTAATAATCTATTTGGAACGAGGAAGATATCGACATTTTCCAGATTGCTACCAGGTAAGGCTTGGAGGACTGGAGAATCGATTTAGCTTTCAAACCATCCGATTATGGGAACATCAGAACCGGATAGAAGAAGGTGAGCTTTTAGAGTTAGCTCCTTTATTGGTCTTAATAGAGGATAAGCCCGGTGAAGAAACTTTGGAAAAAGAGAGAGAACTGATAAGTCAAGTAGAGGATCGGAAAGAGCGATTAGATTTACTCTCGTTGGCGGTAACAGTAGCCCATCGACGATTTAACAAAGAATTCTTAGAACAATTCTTTAAGGAGGAGTTAGTGATGTTAAAAGAATCGAGTATCATTCAAGATTGGATTGACGAAGGAGTTCAGCAAGGAATACAGCAGGGAATACAGCAGGGAATGCAGCAGGGAATAGAACAAGGAAGACATGATGAATTAGTGCGGATGGTTCAGGAAGCCCTGATCGAGAAATGGGATAAAGAAATGGAGAGCTTGCTCTCTTTTGTAGATCAAACTCCCAATAGCATCCTGGAACATACTCTCCTACGAATCGTCCGAGATGACCAGGATGGGGTGCGAGTTCTATTAAAAAAGAGGGCAACTAATCCTTCAACAGTGTAGCGTAGCACAAAACTGGAAACGGCCTTGTCCATCGTTTCGGCCAATAGTGCTTGACCAAATTGGGTGTTGTAGTTGCAGAGCTTGCTCTGCCGTCCTGTCGAGCAAGCTCGACCACTACAAAATTGATCCAATGGCCGAAACGATGGACAATGCCCTGGAAACGTAACCGTTCAGCCACACAACTTACATCAGCCTACTTCATCCAACGCCGTCCGAAACAGTTCATTCAAGGGCTCTACGAGTGCCGGCGGCTTCTCGGATTCGAGGGCTTTCCCTTCCAGGCGTTTCAGTTCGGCTTCTATGAATTCACTGATAATCGGTATCTTTGGACCTGTGTCCAATTCCTGCCCCTCTTTTTTAGCTCTTATCAGGTTCTCTATTTCCCGTTTCAGCTCCGGGGATTGGATAAGATGGTCAACCAGTACCTGAAATTTAACAGGCACAACGTTGAAGTATTGCTCGATCCACCTAATGGCCAGGATCGGACGCAGGACGTAAAAATACTTCTTTATCCAGACCTGCTCTCCCTTCAAATACTCCCGATAATTACCCTTAGCCATATGTAAATAATGGTAGAAGCATGCCTTTGGGGAATAATACTGTGGGAGCAGTTCTCTGAGTTTGTCGGCCACACCGTACCTATCCCGGTAAATTAGGGGGGAATTTAGCCACTCCAGGAGCGGCGGATTGCTTTTCCGAAAGAGTGAGAGGGCTTTTTTTAAATCCCAGCCACTGACATCCAGCAAGCTGTCAATAGGAGATTCTATGACATCACGCTTATGTTCAATGTTAATTGAGAGGTACCACTGCTTGGGGCGGAGATAGAGAAACCTTACATCATAGTCACTATCTGCTGAGGCAAAACCCCATGCCCGGCTGCCTGACTCACAGGCATACAATATTCGCACGTCATAGCTATCTTCAATTCTTCTTAAGGATTCCCTGATCTGTGTCTTCATTAGAAATCATCCTGGCCGATTTGATTATGAAAATCTAATAGAACACGGATAACACGGATACTACGGATTACCAC
>JASEGY010000365.1 GCA_030019105.1 bacterium
GTTCTGCAAAAGTCAACAGTACCAATGGCTTACGGAGAACTTTTAACTGTCGAGAGATTTGCCACTACCTCTCAAACATGTTACCCGAAGTTGAACCATGTCCCAATTTCTAATTTCCAATTTCCAATTTTAGCATTCCGTAAACGCTTACCTGTAGTATTTATAGAAGGAGTATCTCCGGTGACGTCAAGTTTTACGTTGGACCTTCATATCCACTCTCCAGCCAGCAGTTGCTTTTCTGATTATCAACCGGGCGATAAAGCCGGACCATTAATTGTTCAAGCTGCGCTTAAAGCAGGGCTTGATATGATCGCTATTACTGATCATCACTCCGTTGATGGGGTGGATAGTATCAAACAAGCCGCTTTGGGAACAAAATTAGTCGTCTTGCCCGGAATAGAACTTTCTGCCCGGATTGATCAGATCAAAGAGGTTTATCTCTTGGCTGTATTTAAAGAAGACCAGCCATTGCCGCTGCTAAGGCAGTTTCTGATGGAAATAGGATTTTCTCCTCTCCATTGGGGACATGGTTCTTTCCTGATCGAAGAAGATGTCGGGAGTATCCTCAGGCGAGTAAATGACCTCGGAGGGATTCTCATCTCCGCCCGTTCGGATAAAACCCCTTATCGACAGGCCGCTATTCCCGGTCTTGTCGAGTACGGCCTAAGGGCCTTCGATCTTGTGTATGCTGAAAATCGAGGACTTCTTATGAATTATCAAGATAGCCCGGATGATCCTATCTTTTGCTTCCAGTTTTCTGATGCCCATTCTCTGTCGCAGATTGGGAGCAGAAAGACTACTCTGGAGTTGGAGGAATGCAGTTTCGAGGCATTAAAAAGGTATCTTCTCAATAACTTGGGGCTCAGAAACCAGGTTTCTTGAAGAAACCTGGTTTCTATCCGCAAGTGCCCCGAAATATTGAGAAGATACTTAAAAAGCAAGGTTGGCAGAACACACCAATGAGCGCTATTAATATTACCAAGATATGTAACCTTTGTGAAAAAAAGAGACAGAAAGCCCTGGAACAGACCAGGGAACTTACTCGCCTTCTATCTCAACAATATGACGTTAAAAAAGTTATCCTCTTTGGTTCTGTTACTCAAAAAGAGAAATTCTCTTTTCATTCGGATATAGATTTGGCCGTAGAAGGATTAAAGGATGAATATTACTGGAAAGCCTATGGAGAGTTATTAGTTAATTCTTCTTTTAAGATAGATCTTGTCCCGATAGAAAAAACGGACAGAAAGTTTAAGGAAAGGTTAACAAAAGAAGGAGTAATTATATATGAACGAGATTAGATTTTATACCCTGGCCAGTGAGATCGAAGATGAACTAAGGAAAATAAGGGAACTGCTTCGGGAAAATGAGGAGGCATGTCATCGAATTAATCAGGGAGAAAGATTTGATTTTTTGAGTCTCCGGGGACAGGGAGACATTATTCACGATTTTTATACCGGCTTTGAGAAAATTCTGAAAAAAATAGCCACCGATCTAAATGGCGGCCTATCTTCAGGTGAAGATTGGCACAAAAGACTTCTTTATCAGATGTCTTTTGAAATAAAAGAGATTCGTCCGGCGGTCATCTCTCAAGAGAGCTATGGTATTTTAAAAAAACTACTTGCTTTCAGACACGTCTTCAGAAATATTTATGGCTTTGACCTGGACAAAGAAAGGCTTGATGAGCTTTCGCTTTTGCTTTTGGAAAAAGGAGATGACCTGATTAAGGAGCTTCTTGATTTTGCCGAACTTCTACGCAAAGGAGACGAAAAATGATTCTGATGATTGATAATTACGATTCCTTTACTTACAACCTGGTCCAATATCTGGGGGAGATATGTCAGGATAAGGATGATAAAGAGCGTTACCGATTGGAGGTCTATCGAAACGATAAAATTACTATTACCGAAATAGAAGGACTTTCCCCTGAGTGGATCGTTATTTCACCCGGGCCGGGAACACCATTAGATGCCGGGGTATCTAATGATGTCCTCCGAAGATTTGGAGGAGAAATCCCCATCCTGGGAGTGTGTCTGGGCCATCAGTGTATCGGGCATGTCTACGGAGGAAAAGTACTTGGGGCTGACAGGCTGATGCACGGGAAGACCTCTATGATTCACCATTACGGTGTGGGTATCTACCGGGGAATAGAGAATCCTTTTGAAGCCACCAGATACCATTCGCTCATTATTGAAAAAGACAGCCTTCCGGATTGCCTTGCGATCACTGCCTGGACCGAAGAGGGTGAGATTATGGGCGTCATACATAAGGAACTGGATGTAGAGGGAGTTCAATTTCACCCGGAATCCATCCTGACCAGAGCAGGAAAGAATATCCTGCGGAATTTCATTGAAGGAGGAAGGTGCGAGCAGAAGTCAGGAGTCGGAAGTCAGAAGCCTGAGGTAGGAGGTTAGACTAATGCCGCAATCCGTAAAGCAGTCCACAGTCTACAGTCTACAGTCCACAGTTTCGGCATGGTTCAAAAAGGGCCGGTTTAGGGTAACACTTTTTGGGGGTACCTTCCCGAAAGCTTCAAGCTTTCGGGAAGGTCAATGTCACCCTGATTTGAACCATGCCACATTTTCCAATTCAGACCGTGGACCGTTGACCGTGAACCGTGGACTATCCCGCAATTTCGGGTACCCGCGAAGTGGGTGCGCCATCTGTCTGATCCTCCTCTCATTTTCGATATTCATCCCTTTTGGAAAGGCAGAAGGAGAGGGAATAGAGCATCGCACCTATATCCGCCATACTCCGCAGGGGCCGGTAAGGGCAAATGTATTACAGATTGACCTGAATGATCCCCGTTTTTATCTTAAACCAACTCTGGCTAAGGAAAAGATATCCGGCCTGGAACGGATCAGTGATATGGCCGGCCGGCTTGGGGCAGTAGCCGGAATTAATGGGACCTATTTTGATTTTTCCGGTGATCCTCTTGGGATGTTGATGATCGATGGGGTGATGGTTAGTGAACCGATCCTCAACAGGACCGTCTTTGGTATCACTAATGAAAAAGATGTCCTCTGGAGGAATCTTGACTTTAACGCCCGATTTGTCTTAAAATCAATCGGACTGTATTTGCCTATTGATGGAATCAATCGCCGGCGGGCATCAAAAGAAGAGACCATCCTTTACACCCGTCATTACGGAGAACGAACCGGAACTAAAGACCATCCTTACGAAATAGTTGTTATCCAGGATCACATCTTTTCTCTTGGCCAGGGTAATGCCTATATCCCTGAAGAAGATGGGTATGTGGTCTCTATTGGTCAGCATAATGATTTACCTGAAGAGAGATTAAGGATCTGGGACGAGGTGGAATTAGACGTAGGGCTTGAAGGCGGCTGGAAGGAAGTTGTTCAAGCCATAAGTGGGGGTCCGCGGTTGGTCAAGAACGGCCGGGTATATATCACCTCCGGCCAGGAAATGATCCGAGGAGACATAAGATTATTTCGTGCCCCCCGCTCAGCCATTGGAGTAACTTCTGATCACAAACTTCTTCTGGTAGGAGTAGACGGCAGACAGAAAAAGAGCGTGGGGATGACCCTGTATGAATTAGCTTCCTTTTTGGTTGAGCTGGGGGCAGAAAACGCCATGAATCTGGACGGAGGGGGATCAACGACCCTCTTTTACAATGATCTGGTCATAAATTCTCCCTCTGACGGCGTGGAGAGGCCGGTTAGTAATGGACTATTCGTCTTTAAATCAAACAGACCATTTCAATAGCAAGGAGTTGGGCATTGTCCCCAATCTCCCGAAAAAGGGCTGGAAAACCGGTAACAGTTTAGGTAACCGTTCACAGGTTCCTAGCAGTCTGTCGGAGTGAAATGGAGAATCCCAATGTTCACGGCATCTTGTTG
>JASEGY010000366.1:0-3117 GCA_030019105.1 bacterium
CGCAATCGTAACATTCTCGCGGACAACGCAAATGTTGCGGGGTAATATTATAGAGAGGAAAAGGTAAGGACATGTTTATTATCTTTGTTTTAGTTAGAACTTTTGGCATTTTATCCCTCCTTATTTTTCCACCTTTAGTTCCGGACTACCCTGTCGCCTGTAACTGTTCCGCCAACCACAAGCTGACCAAAGTTTTCTCGTTCCTACGCTCTGCGTAGGAACGTAACCGCTTACTTGACGCAGAACGTCTCAAGTAGTAAATCAGCAAAGCTGACACCTAATATCTGAACACTTACTATAATATTATACCACACTTTTCCCTGTAAATCAATGGACATCGTTTTACTATTCTATATACATCCGGCTTTTTTTGCTTGCTACTTATTATCTCTCTCAAGATATAAGCTCGAGGCAACATTCTTACTCTTATCCACTCACGGAAGAAGATATTTTGTATTCAGTAAAATAATCTTCTCAGGCGATATCCCTATACCGAAAAGGAGTTTGCATATTATCCTCCATAGATTATCTTATTTAGATTATACCTGTAAGTATAATATGGCCTACCTTCATTGTCAAGCCAACAATGCACACTACACCATCCTTATAAAGTCCGCAATTCTTATGCCAATCTATCTGATAAGTAAATATTTTGCAGCCTTGCTATGGATAATCCCTGATTTTATATGTGGTTTACAACCGAATATTTTTTCAGCCTGTTTCGATTATCCATCACCCCAGGCCGGCTATGTGTGAAATAATTTTACAGTAAGCATTCGGAACTGCTCAGGTAGATAGGCTGAAGGCTGTCCCTAAAAGCCTTCAGCCTTCAGTCTATCCACCTGATTTAAGCTGAAGCATCTTCTGGTACTCCTTAGCGGCCTCTTCTGCTCTGCCCTCTTTGTTGAGAAAAAGCCACAGATTCTGATGGCCCACCAGGAAATCCTGGTCGATTTCCACGGCCTTCTTCAGGTAGTAATACGCTTTTTCCTTATTCCCCTTTTCTGAGTAAACAGCCCCTAAATTGCTATAGGCGGCGGCATTTTCCGGTTGGACCCTGATGAGTTTCTCACTCTGGGTAATAGCTTCATCCCATTGCTTTTGCTGGAAATAGATGGAGACTAACCTTTCCATTGAGGCGGCATCCTGGGGGTCAAGCTCAAGGGTGGTTTGAAATTCTGCCTCAGCTTTCCTTAGTTCTCCCAGGTCAAGATGGGTCACGCCCAGATTAAAATGGACGCCCTTGTGGTAGGGATTATTCTTGAGACATTGCTTCAATTCATCCCTGGCCTGAGTCAGATCACCCATCTTTCGATACAATAGTCCCAGGTTATAATGGACCTGGGCATAATTGGGGGCATATTTTATCAACTTCTGATAAGTAGCCATGGCCTTTTTCTCATCCGGTATCTTTTCTACGTAAAGGTAGCCGGCCTTGTAGTAAGCCGGATAGCAGACAGGAGAGATGGAGACAGCCTGTTCGTATTCCCTGATTGCTGTGGCATAATCTCCGCTCCTTTCCGCTATATCGCCTTGCTTTAAGTGAATGCTGGCCCTGGCTGGCCGGATGATAAAAGGGATAAGCAGGATAAGAAGTAGCAGGGCCAGGGAGAAAGCGAGTAAATTTTGGATTGCGGATTGTTCCGATTTCGGATTTCGGATTTCGGATTTCGGATTTCGGATTTCGGATTTCGGATTTCTCTTCTGACCTCTGACCTCTGACTTCTGACTTCTGACTTCTGCCTCCTGTCGGGCCATTACTACTACTAACCCAAGCAGCAGCCAGAGGTAAATCCCGGAGGTAAATCTAAGATCAACCGTAAAGGCTGAATGAACAAGGAGGCCGACGATGCTGACCAAACAACCCCAGAAAATTGCGGATTGCGGATTGTCCCGATTGCGGATTGCGGATTGCGGATTGCGGATTTCTGACTTCTGCCCTCTGGCTTCTGACTTCTGACTTCTGTTTTCTGCATTTTGCAATCCGCAATCCGCAATCCGCAATCCGCAATTCTTAACCCCTATCCAGAGACAACTAAAGATGAAGGCCAGGAAAGCCAGCAGGCCCAGGATACCCATTTCAGCTAATATCTCCAGGTATTCTGAATGGGCGTGGTAGGTGTTGTGTCCCAGACCACCGGAATGAAAGCCGGCCGGACGAAATTGAGGGAAGTTGAGCATAAAGGTTCCCAGGCCATGCCCCAGGACAGGGGCGGCGGCAAACATCTTCAGGGCGCCTTGCCAGATAAAGAGACGAACCTGGATGGAGCCTTTTACCCCGGCCGGGGAAGGGGTAAGATCAAAGTTAGCCGGATCAGCAATTGAGGTGATCCGCTGAATTGTACCCGGGCGCATTACGAAAAGGAGGCCGATACTTAAGAGGAAGATAAGTCCTGTCACTACGAGTGGACTGCGGATTGTGCCGATTGCGGATTGCGCACCCACTTCGTGGGTACCCGGGATTGCGGATTGGGAGAGAAAAAGAAGCCCTACGGCTAAGAGAACGATTTCTACTATAAAGGCTATCCAGGCCCCTCTGGTCTGAGTAAGACCAAGGCAGACAATCAGGAGGAGAGATAATAGCAATTGCGGATTGCGGATTGCGGATTGCGGATTGTGAATTTTTTGTTCCGAAATCCGAAATCCGAAATCCGAAATCGCCAGGGGGATAACCACCACCAGAAAGCCGGCCAGGAAATTAGAGTTCCCAAAGGTGGAGGTTACTCCCCCGCTTCCAGTAAAGATGTCATACCCAAAAGATTGAGCGAAGCCATAAAGGGATACCGGAAGACTGACCCCAAGGAGAACCTTAAGCAACAAGTAAACTGTCCGGGTATCTTTGACTGACACCAGGACAATCCAGAATAGCAGGGCATAGCTTGTCAGGTTAGCCAGTTCATAAAGGGAGGCCAGTTTGTAGGGAGAAAGAGCAGTGGATAGAATGGCCAGGAGCAGGAAAAGGCCGAGAGAAAATTGCGGAATGCAGAATGCAGAATGCGGAATGTAGAATGCGAATTCCTGACTCCTGACTCCTGACTCCTGACTCCTGACTCCTGACTTCTGACTCCTGACTCCTGACTCCTGACTCCTGACTTCTGACTTCTGACTTCTGACTCC
>JASEGY010000366.1:3214-3854 GCA_030019105.1 bacterium
TCCTGACTCCTGACTCCTGACTTCTGACTTCTGACTTCTGACTCCTGACTTCTGACTCCTGACTCCTGACTTCTGACTCCTGACTTCTAACTTCTGACTTCTGACTTCTGACTTCTTAATAAATAGCGCGAGCAGTCTGTCGGAGTGAAATAGAGAATCCCAATGTTCACGGCATCTTGTTGTAGTTGCAGAGCTTGCTCTGCCAAAACGTCGAGCAAGCTCGACCACTACAAAATTGCGCACAGATAGATTTTCTCTCCGACAGACTGCGAGGGAAAGAATAAGGATGAGGATTTGGTCAATAGGGGTTTTAAGCTCGGTTGAAAGAAAGGTATAGGGGCTGACAATAATGGTATGAAGAGTAATAAGTGCGATAAGCCCCATCTGAATAAGGGATTCAAAAGAGAGCCTTTGCGCTGACAGCATTTACTTCTCCCTTCTTTGGAGCCCCTGAATTAAATATTTAATGTTAGCACAAAAAGCTTTAATTGTCAAGACTAAAAAAGGGCACTGGTCATCGCCCGAAATCGCTATTTGCGGGCAGAAACCAGGTTTCTTCAAAGAAACCTGGTTTCTAAGGGACTGCATATACTCAACGCGGGCATAATCTGCGATTTTGTATTTTCTCAATAACTCAGGG
>JASEGY010000367.1 GCA_030019105.1 bacterium
CCTTTACGGACACCTCGACCGGCTCTATCACAAGCTGGTCGTGGGATTTTGGAGATGGAGGCATCTCTTCTGATTCCAGGCCGACTCATACCTACCAAACTACCAGCCCCTGCACCGTAACCCTGGTGGTCAGCGGTCCTTGTGGAACCGATACCGAGACCAGGGTGGCATACATCAATCCCGTGGCTGCACCTCAGGCTGATTTTACGGCCTCAACGACTACCCCTTGTTCCGGGACGGCCGTAACCTTTACGGACACCTCGACCGGCTCTATCACAAGCTGGTCGTGGAATTTTGGAGACGGAGGCATCTCTTCTGATTCCAAGCCGGCTCATACCTACCGAACAATCAGCCCCTGCACCGTAACCCTGGTGGTCAGCGGTCCTTGTGGAACCGATACCGAGACCAGGGTGGCATACATCAATCCCGTGGCTGCATCCCACCTCAGGCTGATTTTACGGCCTCAACGACTACCCCTTGTTCCGGGACGGCCGTAACCTTTACGGACACCTCGACCGGCTCTATCACAAGCTGGTCGTGGAATTTTGGAGATGGGGGCACCAGCACCGCCAGGAATCCAGTGCATACCTACACCGACTCCGGCACCTACACGGTTTCCCTGACCGTTTCAGACACCTGCGGATCTGACTCGAAGACCAGAACGGCCTACATCACGGTTGCTCCTTGCTTGCTGGACATTCGTATAAATGAGGTTGCCTTTAATGAGACCAATGACTGGATAGAACTCAAGGTGATGGGAACCGGGGTCTATGACGGCTACCGCATCTATGAGGGAGCTAAGTTGATAGCCACTATCCCTGCCTGGAGGAGCTTGACCGCCGGTGACTTCATCGTCGTCCATGAGGAGAGTGGGACAAATGATACCAACAAGACCAATAACAACTACGGTTATTGGGATATCTATGGGGCCGGCGATCTGACCAAGACAGATAATATCATCCAAATCAAGATGCCTACCGGAGATAATCGAAGGGTCGATGTAGTCATCTACTCCGATAACAGCAGTAAGTTCACGAGCAACCAGACAGAGGCCAATGGAGCGGTGGCTGATGGTCATTGGGATACCGGCTCCGTCTTTTCCAACAGTAGAGACTCTGATGCCTGGACTGACAGTGATAAGGTCAGCACTGGAAAATCTATCGGCCGTGATACTTCTTCCACAGATACCAATTCCAGGATAGACTGGACGATCAAGACCCTGCTGACACCAGGGGCAGCTAATTTCATCCCGCCAACCGCCGATGCCGGTGGGCCTTATTCAGGCAACGAGACAGATACTATTACCCTGAATGCCGGCGCCTCAACCGATAGTGACGGAAAGATCACCCTCTATGAGTGGGACATCAACAACAATGGCACTTACGAGATAAGCACCTCAGACAGTTCTTATGCCTACAGTTGGATGGACGATTACAGTGACTCGGTGATCCTCCGGGTGACCGATAATGACAGCCAGACTAATACTGCTTCTGTCTCAGTGCGTATCTCTAACCGGGCGCCGATAGCCTCAGCCGATGGGCCTTATTCCGGCGGGATTGGCGATACCATCACCCTGGCCGGAACAGCGGTTGATTCCAGCCCGCACGATACCTTTACCTACAACTGGGATCTGAATAATGACGGGACTTACGAGACCCTGAGCACCCAGAACCCATCTACTTCCTGGAATGTTGCCGGAACCTACTCCGTCACCCTGAAAGTAACCGACGATGACGGTGGAATAGATACTGATACTACGAAGGTAGTTATTAGCGACCGTATCCCACCGGTAGTAACTATTACTGCACCCAACAACGGCAACAATACTACGACTACCCAACCGCAGATAATCATCTCCGGCTGGGCATCAGACACTGGAACCGGAGTAGTTACCGTTTCGCTGAATACCGGTGATAGCAATACCGGAAATACGGTCAACTTTAGTTTCCTCGTGACCCTTAACCCTGATACCAACACCTTCGTTATTACGGCCCGGGATGGGGCCGGTAATACCGGAACCGATACCATTATCATCTACTACTCTTCTCCCTGTCCTGTCCTGGCGGCTGATTTTACGGCCGGCGATACGAGCGGATGTGTTCCACTTGTGGTCAACTTCAGCGACTCTTCGACCGGCGATGTCCTCTCCTGGTTATGGGATTTCGGGGATGGGACGACCAGCTCAGACTCGAATCCGTCGCATACCTACACCGACTCCGGCACCTACACCGTCTCCCTGACCGTCTCGGATACCTGCGGCTCTGACACAAGAACCCAAACAGCCTGCATCACGGTCAACTGTTGTTCTACGGTAGCAGCCGATTTCTCCGGCAGTCCCGCTACTACTGGCTGTGCCCCACTGACGGTCAACTTCAGCGACTCTTCGACCGGCGATGTCCTCTCCTGGTGGTGGGATTTCGGAGATGGGGACACCAGCGCCATCAAGAATCCATCGCATACCTACACCGACTCCGGCAACTACACGGTCTCGCTGACCGTTTCGGACACCTGCGATTCTGACTCGGAGACCAAAACAGGCTACATCACGGTCGACTGTTGTTCTACAATAGCCGCTGATTTCTCTGGCACGCCTACTACTGGCTGTGTCCCTCTGACGGTTGATTTCAGCGACTCGTCCACCGGACCTGCCCTCTCCTGGTGGTGGAATTTCGGAGATGGGAATACGAGCAGCGACTCAAATCCGTCGCATACCTACAATAATCCTGGTACCTACACCGTCACTCTTACCGCTTCTGATGCCTGCGGCTCTGATAGTAACCAGGTGGTAGTGAGAGCCGATAAAAGCTTAATAGAGACTGAGATTGTTGCCCTTTCGCTTACTGGTTATGCTCCATTGACGGTCAACTTCAGTGACTCAACCAGCGGGGATGTCACCTCCTTCCTGTGGGACTTTGGTGATGGTGATACCTCAACTGTTCAAAGCCCAGACCACACCTACAACAATCCTGGTCCCTACACCGTCACTCTTACCGCTTCTGATGCCTGCGGCTCTGACACTGACCAGGTGGTAGTAAGAGTCAATCCTTGCCTGACAGACGTCCGGATAAACGAGGTCGCTTTTAAGGAGGCCAACGACTGGATCGAATTTTATATCGGAGGGACATACCTGGGTGGATTGAGAGTTTACAAAGGAACAACCCTGGTCAAGGAACTCCCGGACATCAATGTCAGCGCGGGCGACTATGCAATCTTACACTTTGGGGGTAACCCGGCTAATGACGAAAATGATACTACTGGCCAGGGGGCTAATGGCTATTGGGACATCTACACCAGCAATCCAGGGCTAACAGGAACGGATGATATAGTCAGAGTCCAGATGCCAGGGACATCCTCAGTTTCGCCTACTAATACCCTCGATGCGGTTCTCTGGTCGAACAATGACGGCAGTTTCACCGGAAACAAGTCAGTAGCCAACGACCTGGTAGCGGCCGGGCTCTGGGATGCCGGATTTGATTTTAATGCAGGAGATTCCGGGGCCTGGATTGATTCTGACGATATCTCCCCTGGCGAATCCATTGGCCGGGATTGCTGTTCGACTGATAATAATTCCAGAAATGACTGGTCAAAGTTCACCAGCCAAACTATGGGCGCTGTTAACAGTGTTACTGTGGTGGTGGCCGAGTTCAGCGGCACACCCACCTCCGGCTGTGCCCCTCTGTCAGTCTGTTTCGCTGATTCTTCTACCGGTAACATCACGGGCTGGAGCTGGGATCTTGATGGCGATGGCCTCGCCGATACTACTGTCCGGAACCCGTGCCGCGCTTACGATACACCTGGAAGTTATTCTGTTACCCTAAAGGTTAGCGGGGCTTGTGAGAGTGATTC
>JASEGY010000368.1 GCA_030019105.1 bacterium
ACAACCTACAACCTACAACCTATTCAAAATCACTATTTATGACCGTGCTGAGTATTAATGGCGGTGAGGTAATGCCCACCCTGCATCTTGTAGCTGAGCAGTTGATTTAGTCTCGATTATAACCCTATTAAGCCCAATTGTCAACATTTTTCTTGACCTTTTACCAAATCAGTGTTATATTTCAACCTGTGCAAACGGAATTTGCCACAGAGGCACAGAGACACAGAGGGAAACGTTAGCTGTCTTAATAGGTTAACGCAGAGGTCGCAGAGGAGACGCAAAGGTCGCAGAGGGAATAAAGATTTTCCAAACTCTGCGAACTCTGCGTAATCTCTGCGTTCTCTGCGTTGAAAAAAGTCGATTGCACAGGTCGTTATATTTTAGGAAAACTGAGGAGGTAGAAGTAGTGGTAGAAACAGTCAAATATGCCAATCCGCAATCCACAATCCGCAATCCGCAATCCGCAATCCGCAATCCGCAATCGGTAGTAGAGACAATCAAATGGGAGGACGGCATTCTTAATCTGATTGACCAGACCCGGTTGCCAACGGAAGCGGTTTATTTATCCTGTTATACCCCGGAAGAGCTGGCCAAAGCAATAAAAGCCCTTGTCGTTCGGGGGGCACCGGCTATTGGAGTGGCTGCCGCTTATGGGGTGGTTTTAGGGATTAAAAATAGCCGGGCAAGAGATTATCAGGAATTGGAGCCTGAACTTAACCGGGTGATAGAGTTACTGGCTTCTACCCGGCCTACGGCGGTAAATTTGTTCTGGGCCTTAAATCGGATGAAACAGACGGCTGAAAGCCATAAACATGAGGATGTGGAGCAAATAAAGAGGGTACTGGCGGAAGAGGCCGTTAATATTCATCAGGATGACAAAAGACGATGTCAAGCCATGGGAGAATTTGGGGCCGGCTTAATCCGGGACGGAGATACTATCCTTACCCACTGTAATGCCGGCGCCCTGGCTACAGGTGGGATGGGGACTGCCCTGGGGGTGATATATGCGGCCCATCAGCAAGGAAAAAAGGTAAAGGTCTTTGCCGATGAAACCAGGCCGCTCCTTCAGGGGGCAAGACTTACGGCCTGGGAACTTCAAGAGGCCGGGATAGAGGGGACCTTGATCTGTGATAATATGGCGGCCCAGGTGATGAAAGAAGGTAAGATCAATTTGGTTCTTACGGGTGCGGATCGAATCGTAGCCAATGGGGATACGGCTAATAAGATCGGCACTTATGGGGTAGCTATCCTGGCTAAAGAGCATGGGATCCCTTTTTACGTAGCTGCCCCTCTTTCGACCGTGGACTTAAACTTAAAGGATGGCGATCAGATACCTATTGAAGAAAGAAGTTCTGAAGAAGTAACCGGGGGTTTTGGAAAACAGACTGCCCCTTCCGGGGTCAAGGTTTATTCCCCGGCCTTTGATGTCACACCGGCCAAATACATCACGGCTATTATTACTGAGAAGGGAATCGTTAGGCCGCCCTATCAGGAGAGCCTGGCCGGGTTGTTTTAGGCAGCCATCACACCTCCAGGTTGACCTCGATCTTAAAGCGCTGTTTGGACGGAAGGTCCATCAGTTCATCAATCCCGGTCTTAGTTTTTATCTCCTGCAAGATTTCATCCTTTCTTTCCACGGATGGAGTAATCAGGGTAAACCAGAGATTGTAATCTCCCGGCCGGAGATAATTATGAGTTACTCCGGCGTATTGATTAGTCAGATGGCCGACCTCTTCTATTCTGGTCTCAGGAACCTTCATGGCTATTAAAGTACTCACATACCCCACACGTCCGGAATCAAAAGAGGCGCCAATTCGACGGATGATCCTTTTCGATTTAAGATTTCTTATTCGGTGGCACACTTCATCTTCAGTGAGAGACAACCTATCTGCCAAAACCTTGTAGGGCTCCGGATCAATAGGGAAATTAGTTTGAATCTCACCCAGGATAGCTCGATCAATTTTATCCATATTTGTAAGCGTTCAGGTGTCAGGTATCAGCAGTCAGGCAAAGTTATTGGTAGTCTGGTAGTCTGGTAGTCTGGTAGTCTGGTAGTCTGGTAGTCGGAACACCAGGCCACCAGGTTGCCGGAGTGATATTCGTAAATGGCCGAAACGATGATCAAGTCCCCCATTTATTTTAGTATACCTCTGCCAATTTTCTGAGGGGATTTTAGCATAGCCGTTTTTATTTGTCAAGGAATATTTGGGCCTTGTTCATCGTTTCGGCCTTATGTAGTGGTCGAGCTTGCTCGACATTACGGCAGAGCAAGCTCTGTAACTACAATACTGCAACTACAATACCCATAAGGTCAAGCACTATTGGCCGAAACGATGAACAAGGCCGAAAAATGTAAAAGGAGGAGAAATGGCAAGATATAGACGCTTTAGTGATATCTCTGTAAGTGAGAAATTATTGAATACCTGCTTTCTTCTAATGGTCAGCCTGGGCTATGGATTAGCCATAGTTTATCTATATATAGCTCATGCCGGCCTTGACAATAAACCCGGTTTATCAATAGAGGATATTGTTTGCACATACTACGGCAATCGCAGCAGCTCATCACTTGAAACAGCCTTGAACGATTCAATGAAGGTCGATTACACCACTCCCGGGGAAAAAAAAATAATTATTTCCTGGATACATCAGGGCGCCTATGAGAAGGAATACCAGGAACAAATAAGGCCTATTTTTGAGAAGAAGTGTGTCTCCTGCCATAGACCCGGGACAGATATGGATATTTTATCTTTAACTTCATACCGGGAGGTAAAAGAGACGGTAGAGATTGACCCTGGTATGTCCATAGGTTCATTGGTTAAGGCTTCTCACGTCCATCTTTTTTGCATGGCATTTTTGTTCTTTCTGGTCGGAAAGATATTTATTCTATCCGAGATAAACGTCCGGCTGAAACGGATTGTGGTGATGGTCCCGTTTGTGGCGATTGGACTTGATATAGTCTCCTGGTGGGCCATCCGGGCTTATCCTGTATTTGCTTATACGGTGGTCATCGGAGGGGGTTTGATGGGGCTCTCCTTCGGATTTCAGGTGGCAGTTTCCTTGTACCAGATGTGGCTGTGGAAGCCAAAAGAAGTAATTACTTAGGGACGAGGGGAAATATTACCCCTCGAATCCGAGTTGAGCCATTCAATTCAACAGGAGGTGACGTGTGGCATTTATAATTTTCCTTGGCATTATCGCCGTTTTTGTGTTCGGGCTGATCGCCATATACAACAGTCTGGTTACCTTTAGAAACCGCTATAAAAACGCGTTCGCCCAGATCGATGTTCAGCTCAAACGGCGCTACGATCTGATCCCCAACCTGGTGGAAACGGTGAAAAAATATATGCAGCATGAACGGGAAACCCTGGAAGCGGTTATCCAGGCCAGAAACGCCGCTGTCGCCGCCAGCAATACGGCATCCGGAAATCCGGGCGATCCTACGGTCATGAAAAACCTCTCCTCAGCCGAAGGTATGCTGACCGGTGCTTTGGGCAAACTCTTCGCGCTGTCGGAAAGCTATCCGGATTTAAAAGCCAATCAAAACATGGCCCAGCTCCAGGAAGAGCTGTCCTCAACGGAAAACCGGGTCGCTTTCGCCCGACAGGCATTCAATGACGCGGTCATGGCCTACAATATCGCCCGGGAAAAATTCCCGAACTCCATTATCGCGGGCAGGTTCAATTTCAGTGAAGCCCAGCTTCTGGAAGCTACGGAATCCCCGGAAGAGAAAAAAGCGCCGAAAGTGACATTTTAAGCGACTGTTTATCCTAAACGAGGGCATAATCTGCGATTTTGTATCTTCTCAATAACTCAGGGCAATTTGGTTGTAA
>JASEGY010000369.1 GCA_030019105.1 bacterium
TTCGTCTTTTTAGCCGCGTAAACTACCTTCAAGCCATCCGGTGAGATACAGGGATGGCCGGAGATTCCGGTGAACCGTAAGTTTTAGCCAGCTCTACCGCTTCGTTTATACTCACTGCCTCAGGGGTGTCCGGACAGTAAAGAAGCTCATAAGCAGCTAATCTGAGGATATTCCGATCTACACAGGCTAACCGGGTTAGTTTCCAATTATCAGCCGCAGCAGAGATCAACCTGTCAATGGCAGGTAGATTTTCAAGGGTCTTCTCAGTTAGCTCAAGGGAGAACTCCTTGACCTCAGGCAGAATATCTTGCTGCTCGGCCCAGAAGTTTTCCATGCCATCTCTTTTGCCATGCCAGATATCAACAGCAAAGAGGCCTTTTAGCGCTAATTCACGGGCTTGTCTTCTTTTTCCTTTCATTTGTTTCAAGTTTCGAGTTCGGGATACCCGCTGCCAGACCGGCTCGGTCTGCCAGGCCGGCTCGGCCTTGCGGGTCGTCGAATTTCGAGTTAAAGGTTTGCAGCCTTGTCGGCCGATCTCCTAATGTTAGGCCGCGCATTGGCCTTGTCCATCGTTTGGGCAATGGGATCAATTTTGTAGTGGTCGAGCTTGCTCGACATTACGGCAGAGCAAGCTCTGCAACTACAACACCCAATTTGCTCAAGCACTTTTTGCCCAAACGATGGACAAGGCCCGCGCATTTGGCTGACACTGCGAGGAGACGCGTAGACACATTCTGAGAGAAGTCTACTGTCACAAATCGATCTTCCGGATAGAGGTAATCCTCACCGGATTCGTCAATAACTCGCAGACAGCCCACCTGGGCCGCATTAAAGTCCGGTAGAACCCGGTAGATCTTCCAGACTTCCAAATCGTCGTATCCCTCGTTTGCTACACAAATAGCGAACTCGGGGACGGTTCAAAAATCGTCCATTTTCTTGTGAAACCTTGCGTTCTTTCTGGAGTTTAGGCTTTAGCCTTTCATAACTAATGAAATCCTAAAGGATTAACTCCGGAAAGTTAATGATAATTTTTAGCCGCAAGCTTTCACAGTAAGGTGAACCATCCCCGAATCCCTTAAGTCGAAGGTGTAACTTCCTGTGAATTTGGAGCCCTTGGCTGCGAATTACAATTCGCAATCCAGGATTTTCAGAAACTATGGCCTGGTTTAGAAAACCTCAGTATGGTACAATAAGTCCGGATAGCCGGCGGCAAGACATCCCGGGTGGATTGTGGGTGAAGTGCACGGCCTGTGGTGATCTGGTCTATCGTAAAGATTGGGAAGCATCGCTGAAGGTTTGCCCTAATTGTAATTACTATTCCAGGCTTGGCGCCAGGGAAAGATTAGATCTTGTTTTGGATCATAATAGTTTCAAGGAGTATGATGCTAATCTTACTCCTGTTGACTTTCTTAACTTTACAGATTCTGTTCCCTATAAGGATCGTTTAACAAAAGCCCAGGAGAACACAGGTTTTATGGATGCCTGCCTGACTGGAGAAGGAAGACTCAGTGGCCACTTAGTGGCTATTGGGGCGCTTGATTTTTTCTTTATGGGTGGAAGTATGGGGTCTGTTGTGGGCGAGAAGATAACCCGGCTTATTGAGCAGGCAGCGGCGAAACATTCCCCACTTATTATCATCTCGGCTTCAGGTGGAGCAAGGATGCAGGAAGGGGTTGTTTCCCTGATGCAGATGGCCAAGACATCGGCCGCTATTGCTCGTTTCAGCCAGACAGGAGGGCTTTATCTGTCCGTGCTGACTGATCCGGCCACGGGTGGAGTTATGGCCAGCTTTGCCTCCCTGGGTGATATTATTATCGCTGAAGAAGATGCCTTAATTGGTTTTGCCGGCCCAAGGGTGATTGAACAGACAATAAGACAAAAGCTGCCGGGGGGGTTTCAGAAAGCGGATTTCGTCCTGGAACATGGGTTGATTGATATGGTGGTTAAGCGGAGTGAGCTTAGAGATCGCCTGGCCAAATTGCTGGAGATGCTTACTTAAAATGAATTTAGAAAAGTTAGATAAAAAGGTTCTGGCGATTATTACTATTACCATTTTAGTTGGAATAACTATGCTGGTTGTTCGTCCGACGCCGGGTTGGGCTGCCTTGATAGTTGTCGCCGGCATTGCGCCCATTACCGCGATCGTTATCCTGGAAGATTTCTTTTAGCGTAACCGTTCACCACTAAGACACAAAGAAAATCAGAAGATAGAAGGCAGTAAGCAACAAGCAGAAGGTAACCATCCTATTCATTCAGCATTCTACCATTACCCTCTGCTTCCTGCTAACTGCCATCTAATTTAGAAGTTATGGATTAATCTTTGTGTCTTAGTGTCTTGGTGGTGTGAACAGTTACCTTTTAGCCAATACAAGTGAACTCGAAACTTATATCTCCCTACAAAGTGGGGGCAAAACTCAAAACTCGACGACTCGCAAGGCCGAGCCGGCCTGGCAGCGGGTGCCCCGAACTCGAAACTCATTACAGCGCGGCAGTAGACTTTATCGAGTCACGGCAACTATTTGGTATCCAACTGGGACTGTCGAACATTACGGAACTGTTGAGCCGGTTAGGTCATCCGGAGAAGGACCTGCGCTTCATTCATATCGCCGGAACAAATGGAAAGGGGTCTGTTGCGGCTTACCTGGGGGCGGCTCTTTCAGAGGCGGGATGCAAGGTTGGTGTTTACACCTCGCCTCATTTGATTGACATAAGAGAGCGGATGACTATCAGGGGTAAGCCTATCTCTGAAGATAGATTCTGTCAATTAGTTGATCGGATTAAGCCGGTTGTGGAAAGGATGTCCAACGAGCCGACCTATTTTGAAGTAGGCACAGCTCTTGTTTTACTCTATTTTGCCCTGGAAAAAGTTGACCTGGCTGTAATGGAAACAGGTCTTGGTGGAAGACTTGATGCTACAAATGTGATTAAGCCTGAAGTCTCTATTATTACTAACGTCGACCTTGATCACACTGATCGTCTCGGTTCTTCGTTAGCTGAGATTACCCGCGAAAAAGCCGGAATTATCAAGAAAGGAGTTCCTGTTCTTACCGCGGAGGAGAAGGCTGAAGTCATTAATATCCTGCAAGAGACAGCCTCTCAGAGAGGGTCTCCCCTTTATCGGCTGGGGCAGGATATATCCTATCAGATTGAAGAGGCTTCCTGGTCCGGAACCAAATTTAACCTGAAAGGGCTGCGGGGAAATTATCGTGATCTCTTTATCCCTCTGGCCGGAGAATATCAAGTCAAGAATGCCGCGCTGGCTGTGGGGGCTTACGAACTGCTGGGTTTTCCTGCTGATCACCTTAAAAAGGGTTTATCCGGAACAAGCTGGCCCGGCCGCCTTCAGGTTGTCTCCCATAATCCGTTTATCATCCTGGATGGGGCTCATAACCCGGCGGCAGTCAGGGAACTGAGATATAATTTAAAAAAGCTTTTTTGTTTTGATCGTCTGTTTATCATTTTAGGGATTTTAGGCGACAAGGATATTGAAGGGATCATAAGAGAGTTAATACAGCTTTCTCCGGACACGATCCTGCTTGTGGAGCCGCCTTGCAGCCGGGCTGCGGCTATGCCCGAAATAGCTAAGATTCTGGAAAGATATACAGACTGTTTTGAATTGGTTGGTCAAATAGATAAGGCCTTAAAGGATGCCTGTCAGAGGGCTGAAGCTAATGATCTTGTCTGCGTTACAGGTTCTCTTTATACTGTAGCAGAGGCTTATCGATTTCGGATTTCGGATTTCGGAATGCGGATTGCGGAATGAACCGATTTCGGGCATCGTTTCATTCAGCCTGGAAATTGTTGGAGATCGGTTTACACTT
>JASEGY010000036.1:0-1587 GCA_030019105.1 bacterium
AGCCTAAACTCCAATCTTCAACCAACCCCAAAATCTTTTTCTTAAGCACTATAGAAAGTATGAAGGCTTAATTTCCAATTTCTAATTTCAAGCCGTGTACAGCTACTAAAAAGTAACCAGACTGGATTTGAATGGATAACTTCAAGATACCACGGATTGTTATTTCGGCTGCCCATCGGAGCTCCGGCAAAACCACATTGAGTATCGGGTTATGCGCGGCTTTAACTGAAGGTGGCCTTGAAGTCCAGCCTTTTAAGAAAGGGCCTGATTACATTGACCCAATGTGGCTGACAGATGCCTCTGCAAGAAATTGCTGCAATCTGGACCTCTTCATGATGGAAGAAGACCAGATTAAGGGTACCTTTCGGTTTGAAAGCGAGGGGGCATCTTTATCCCTTATTGAGGGGAATATGGGTCTTTACGATGGGATGGAGTTGGATGGAAAAGGCAGTACTTCCCATCTGGCCCGGATATTAACCAGTCCGATAATCTTGATTATTGATGCTTCCAGGATGACAAGGGGGGTGGCCGCCCTTCTTCTGGGTTACCTGCAATTTGAGCCTGATATTGTCATCTCTGGTGTTGTTTTGAATAAGGTCTCCGGCACCCGGCATGAGACCAAATTAAAAGAGGCCATAACCCACTACTGTGGGATAGAGGTTCTGGGTGTCCTGCCTGATTTTTCGGATATCGAGATCAGACAGAGGCATTTGGGGTTGATCCCAACAAGAGAAGAGGAGCGAGTTTCTGATTTAATCGCCTCTATCCGCTCAAAGATTAGAAAATATGTTGATTTGGAAAGAATAATTGAAATTGCCAGGTCAGCGCCCCCTTTCCCCTGCTTTCAGAAAGCAGACAGGAAGAATCAAAAGCCGTCGGTCCGGTTGGGCGTGGCTAAAGATAGGGCCTTCACCTTTTACTATCCCCAGAATTTGGCTGCCCTTCGTGATGCCGGGGCTGAACTTATTCCCTTTGATACCTTGAAAGATAGCCATCTACCGGAAGTGAACGGTCTTTACCTTGGTGGGGGGTTCCCAGAGGTCTTCATGTCTGAGCTGGAGAAGAATGAAGGTCTGCGGAAAGAGATTTGGATGGCGATTGATAAGGGGATGCCGGTCTATGCCGAGTGTGGCGGGCTGATCTATCTTTCCCGGTCCATCTGTTGGGGGAATCAGACCAAAGAGATGGTTGGGGCCATCCCGGCAGATATTATAATCCATAAAAAGCCGAAGGGACATGGCTATGTGATCCTGAAGGGGAAAGAGAAAAGCCGCTGGTCTCATTCAGGGCAGATCCGGGGGCATGAGTTCCATTATTCAGAGGCGGTCAACTTAGGTAAGGTAGATTTTGCCTACGAGGTTATTCGTGGGCAGGGCATTAATGGAAGGCACGATGGCATAATTCATAAAAATGTCCTGGCTTCGTACACTCATCTCCACTCCCTGGGAGCCCCACAGTGGGCAGAAGACTTTGTCTCCCTGGTAAAGGATGTTGGGGGTAGAAAATAGTAAGCGTTCACAGTTTCCTGGTTCAACGTTCAGGGTTGTTGCGTCTTTCGGCCTTGTTCATCGCCAACCGGGGCGATAG
>JASEGY010000036.1:2311-15711 GCA_030019105.1 bacterium
ATAATTGGAGTTTAGGCTTTAGCCTTTCATAAGTAATGAAATCCTAAAGGATTAACTCCGAAAGCTATATAGCCTATCTTGAATTCGCTTACCCCAAAATATTTATCTTAAGAGCTATAGTACTGCTCGGCGGAAGTTCCCCGCCGGTTTGAGTAGCCTTAGAAACCAGGTTTCTTCAAGAAACCTGGTTTCTAAAACTGGGGAAAAACTTCCGCCGAGCGGTAATAGACGCCTTCCTTTAAATCCGCAATCCACAATCCGAAATCCGCAATAAAAGAAAGGAGGTAGTTAGATGTCTGATTCAAAGACCCCGTTGTTAGATGAGCTGGAAAAAGGTCCGTGGCCGAGTTTTGTTACAGAGATTAAAAAAGCGGCCAAGAAGAGCCCAAAGGCAGCAGACCTCTTGAGACAGCTTGAGCTTTCTTATAAAGATAAGAAGACTCACTGGAAACACGGCGGTATCGTTGGTGTGAGGGGATATGGAGGTGGAATTATCGGCCGGTTTTCGGACGTGCCGGAACAATTCCCGGATGCGGCCCACTTCCACACCATTCGTGTCAACCAGCCATCAGGTTGGTTCTATACCAGCGATGCCTTAAGGGAGTTGTGTGATATTTGGGATAAGTATGGTTCCGGCCTGACCAATATGCACGGTTCAACTGGTGATACTGTATTCCTGGGGACTGGCACTGATGAACTGGAGGATATCTTTACAGAGCTTTCCAGGGCAGGATGGGACTTAGGTGGTTCTGGCTCGGATGTGCGGACACCAAGCTGCTGCGTTGGCCCGGCCAGGTGTGAATTTGCCTGCTACGACACCTTAGATTTAACCTACAATTTGACCATGGCCTATCAGGACGAACTGCATCGGCCTCTCTTCCCTTACAAGTGGAAATTCAAGATGGCCGGCTGTCCCAACGATTGTGTCGCCTCTATTGCCCGGTCTGATTTCTCCATCATTGGAATCTGGCGGGATGATATCCGTATCGACCAGGATGCCGTGGCAGAATATACTGAAAAAGGCATGAATATCCAGTCTGATGTCATCGCCCGTTGTCCCACACAGTGTATGGCATGGAACGGAAGCAAACTGGGTATTAACAACAGTGAGTGCACCAAATGTATGCACTGCATCAATGTGATGCCTAAAGCCCTTCGGCCGGGTACGGATACAGGGGCATGCCTCCTGATTGGGGCCAAGGCCCCGATTATCCATGGAGCCCTTCTTTCCTCAGTCCTGGTTCCATTTATGAAGATGGAGCCCCCGTATGATGAGTTACACGACTTAGTTGAGAAAATATGGGAGTTCTGGGATGAGCACGGCGTATCCAGGGAAAGAGTAGGTGAATGCATCCAGCGGGTAGGTTTAGGCAACTTCTTAGAAGGAATAGGCCTTGAACCCTCACCTCAAATGGTCACCGCACCAAGAGACAATCCGTACATCTTCTATGAAGACTATTACGCTGAGGAAGAAGAAGGGGGTGAAGAATAATGGCGACTAAAGAAGAGATTAAGGCAAGAGAAACTGATATCGGCCCACCGCATTATGAAAAATTCCTTCCCCCAATAATCAAGGAAAATTACGGCAAGTGGAAGTATCATGAGATACTGAAACCAGGGGTGATGGTGCATGTATCCGAAGATGGAGCAAATCTTTATACGGTGCGGGCCGCCTCTCCAAGATTGATAAGCACTGAGTTTATTCGGAAGATATGCGAGCTGGCAGATAAGCACTGTGATGGATATTTAAGGTTTACCAGCCGAAATAACATTGAGTTTCTGCTTAAAGATGAGGGAAATATCGATCCTTTGATCGCGGATTTAAAGGCAGCGGGCACTCTGGTGGGAGGAATGGGCAAGTCTATCTCGAACATCGTCCATACCCAGGGGTGGGTTCACTGTCATTCATCAGCCACTGATGCCTCCGGCTTAGTCAAGGTGGTCATGGATGATCTGGTGGAGCACTTCACAGAAATGGATATGCCGCATAAGCTGAGGATTGCCGTGGCCTGTTGTCTGAATATGTGCGGCGCTGTCCACTGTTCTGACATCGCCCTTTTAGGGGTCCACCGGACACCGCCAAAGATACTTGATCACGAACGGCTGCGAAATATCTGTGAGATCCCGTCAACTGTGGCTTCCTGTCCTAATGCCGCGATCAGGCCGACTTTCATTGACGGCAAGAAGACCGTGGAGATTGATGAAGACAGGTGTATGTATTGCGGCAACTGTTACACCGTTTGTCCGGTCATACCCATTGCTGATCCCTTAAATGATGGTATCTCTATCTGGGTTGGCGGCAAGGTCTCAAATGCCAGGTCAGAGCCGAAGTTTACCAAATTAGCCATACCATACCTCCCGAACAATCCGCCCAGGTGGCCGGAAGTAACAGAGGCGGTCAAGAATATTGTTGATGTCTATGTTAAGCATGCCAAAAGGTATGAGCGGATGGGTGAGTGGATAGAAAGGATTGGCTGGCCCAGGTTCTTTGACTTGACCGGTATTGAATTTACCAAGTATCATATCGATGATTTCAGACATGCGGGCACAACCTACCGGCGGACGACTCAAATGAGAGGAATTAAATAGGTAATTTCGGATTTCGGATTGCAGATTGCGGATTGAGATAAAAAAATCGGCCTTGTTCATCGTTTGGGCCGCCAGGCCGGCTCGGCCCAGTCGGGATAGAGTCCACAGTCTACACAGTCCACATAGTCCACGCAGTCCACACAGTCCAGAGAAGGCAGATAGCAGTCTGTCGGAGAGAAAATCTATCTGTGCGCAATTTTGTAGTGGTCGAGCTTGCTCGACGTTTTGGCAGAGCAAGCTCTGCAACTACAACAAGATGCCGTGAACATTGGGCTTCTCCATTTCACTCCGACAGGCAGCTCGCAGGCTATTGACCGTGAACCGTCTTAGAGTGGCCGAAACGATGAACAATGCCCAAAAATCCGAAATCCAAAATCCGCAATCCGCAATGAAAAAGGGGGTGATTTAAGATGGCCGAGGGAGTAACCATTGAGGAATTAGCTGACGATATGTATCACCTGGTGAAAGAGGCGGTGGGTAAGAAGAAGTATAAACCCAACGATCTCATCAAGGAATTGATAGCCAAATATGGTGATGAAGTCAGTAAAAAAGATGGCAAAGAAGCGCTAAAGTCGCTCATAGACTCTGAAAGATGTATCTATAGCTACGCGGGCGGCAGTTTCATAGAGCTTGCGAAATAAAGGAGGATGCGATGGCGATTGTTCTTAAAAAGAGGAAGAGGAAACTTGGCGTCTGCTTTGTTGGCGGGGCAGGAGCAGAGGTTTCTACCCTGCGGCCTTTATATGCACCCAAGACCCCGCCCTGCACCTTCACCTGTCCAAGTTCAATAGACATCAGGGGATATTTGACCACCATCGCCCAGTCAGAGAATTATGGCCGGACTGCTGAGGAGTCCTTACAGGAGGCGTGGTATATCTTAACGGATAAGAACCCGCTTCCGGCCGTCTGTGGCCGGGTCTGTCCCCATCCTTGTGAGACGGAATGTAACCGGAAGGAAAAGGATGAGGCCGTTTCGATCAACAGTATGGAGCGCTTTATCGGTGACTACGGGATCAAGAACAATCTGGCCCACAAGAAGCTCTATCCTGATACCTATCCTGATAAGGTGGCGGTCATTGGTTCCGGCCCATCGGGTCTTTCCTGTGCTTACCAGTTAGCCCGGAAGGGATATGCCGTCACGGTCTTTGAGGCCTACGAGAAATCCGGGGGAATGCTCCGCTACGGCATCCCTACGTATCGTCTGCCGGAAGATGTCTTAGATGCAGAGGTCCAAAAGATACTGGACCTGGGAGTTGAGATTAAATACAACACCAGGGTGGGCAAGGACATCTCTTTAAAAGACTTGAAGAGTAAGTATAACGCGCTATACATGGCCATTGGCGCCCATATTGGTTGGAGCCTGGGTATCCCTGGTGAGGATGCCTCCAATGTATTTACCGGCGCTGACTTCTTGCATCGGATCAATTCAAGAGAAGACCCAGGCACGGAGTATGAGTGGTTAATGCATGGCAAGAAGGCTATTGTCATTGGTGGTGGAAACAGCGCTATTGATGCGGCCAGGGTTGCCAAAAGGCTTGGGGCCGAGGTGACCATCCTTTATCGAAGGACCCGTAATGAGATGCCGGCCATCGAGCATGAAATTGTTGGCGCAGAAGAGGAAGGGATCGTCTTTGAATTCCTGGCTGCCCCAATTGAGGTCCTGAGGAATGGAGATAAGGCTGCCGGGCTTAAATGCCAGCGAATGGAGCTGGGTGAGCCGGATGAAAGCGGCCGGAGAAGACCGGTTCCAATTAAGGGTTCTGAATTTGAAGTTTCGGCTTCGACCATCATCGCCGCTATCAGCCAGCAGCCCGACTTTACGGGGATAGAAGAGCTGAAGAATGAAAAGGGCTGGATTACAATTGATGATAATAACTTGACTGCAACCGAAGGCGTCTACGCCGGTGGCGATGTAACCAATCAGCTTGGTTTGGTTACTGAAGCAATTGGGTTAGGCCGACAGGCAGCCTTAAGCATCGACAACTATTTAAGGGAGAGAGAGCCGGAGAGAGTGGCTGAGCCTACGGTAGTTCGCCATACCCGGATGAACTTCAATTATTATGACAGCCTGCCGCGAACGCAAACAAAAGGTCTGGCCGCGGCTGAACGGATAGGCAACTTTTCTGAAATAGCTTTCACCTGGGATGAATCCGAGGCGACTGCCGAAACCAAAAGGTGTCTTTCCTGCGGGCTTTGCTATGACTGCGACAATTGTTATAGCTACTGCTCAGACAGCGCCGTGAAGAAGCTGTCTAAGGACCTGCCCAGGGGCCGGCACTACGAGTTCGATTTAACGCTCTGCCAGGGCTGTAAAAAGTGTGCTGAAGAATGCCCTTGCGGGTATATTGATATGATGTAAGCGTCAAAGGAACCAGAGACTGGTGTTTGGTCGTCCGGTGAGTGGCAGCCTGGTACACGTCGGCGGAAGTTCCTGGGTAGTTTCAGCAAGGTTCCAGGTTCACGGTTGGTTGTCTTGCGTTCTTCGAACCTTGAACCCCGAACCTTTAACCAGCGGGGAACTTCCGCCGAGCTGTAATATAGTGCTTAAGAAAAAGATTTTGGGGTTGGTTGAAGATTGGAGTTTAGGCTTTAGCCTTTCATAACTAATGAAATCCTAAAGGATTAACTCCAAAAGTTGAACAGCCTGTCTTGAGTTCGCTTACCCCAAAATATTTATCTTAAGAGCTATAGTATTTACCAGACTACCAGACTACCAATCATTAAGCGAATTCCTCCTCCTCGCCTTTAGCTAAGTTCTCAAATCGGGTATATTTTTTGATAAAGGCCAATTTTACGGTTCCCACGGGACCGTTTCGCTGCTTGCCGATAATAAGCTCCGCAATACCTTCATTCTCCGGGGTAGGTTTGTAGTATTCCTCCCGGTAAACAAAACCCACTAGATCCGCATCCTGTTCTATGGCCCCGGAATTATGGCTGAGGATTCCATCGGCAAGCCAACAGGCAGTACCAGGAACAGTAAGATCGAAGACTTCTTCTTCGCCGTTCGCTTCGATGCTTACAACACGATCCCAGAACAAGTCGCTTTCGCTCATTTCTCGCAGCTTCTCGTTGTTGAGCAGTTCAGCATAGTGGCTAACTGTCTGAGGAGAAGGTGAGAACTTGAAGTGAGAACTACCGCCGTACGATGTGCCTCGCAAGCTGGCCATGCAACGTTGCGAGATTCCAGCGGCTGCCATAGGCTGCCCAGAAAGATAGCTGCCATCGCCAATGAGTTGACCTAACAGCACAACGCGCAACTCAGGCCAACGTTTTGTCTGCACAGGTTTTGGAACAATCCGTGCGAGAGCTAGTCGGTCGCCGACATTCAGTTCGGAGACCCGTTGCCAGCCGTTTGCCGCATAGAGACGATGATCAGATGTCGCCCGGATTTGCCGACCGCTCGCGAGCGTAACTCGGAAGGTTTGCCTCCGCCCCACCAACCAGACCTTGTCACTGTTTGTTCTCGCAACCTTGCCTGTCGCTGTTACCGTTACTACTTCAGGTCTCTCTCCCACCAATTCATGAATAGGAACACGGCGACCGTCAGCCAGGACAACAAGGGTATCACCGGTGACGCATTCTCTCAGATCCGCGAGCATAGGCCGGCGATCACTTCTGGTCTCCACCGCCCGGGAAAGCTGAGAAAGGGCAATAACCGGAAGGCTTAATTCCCTGGCTAAGGCTTTAAGGGAACGAGAAATCTCCGATATTTCCTGCTGACGGGAATCAAAATTCCGCCTGGATTGCATCAACTGGAGGTAATCAATAATGATCAATCCGAGGGGTTCTCTGGCCATAAGGCGTCGTGATTTGGCCATAATATCCAGGACAGTAATACCCGGGGTGTCGTCAATAAATATCTTTGATTCAGATAAAGTCCCGGCGGCAGTAGTTAGCTTCGGCCAATCGGATTCAGAAAGATAACCTGTCCGGAGACGGTGCGCATCTATCCTGGCCTCGGCGCATAACAGCCGCTGCACGAGTTGCTCCGCACTCATCTCTAAACTGAAAAGAGCCACCGGCGTAGCTTCTTTAATCCCCACGTGCTGGGCAATATTCAAAGCCAGAGATGATTTGCCCATGGAAGGCCGGCCGGCAATAATAATAAGGTCTGATGCATGAAATCCGGAGGTCAAGATGTCAAGATCCCTGAAACCGGAAGCTATCCCGGTAACGTGCTGCTTGTTAGCATACAGCTTCTCTATGGCCTCAAAGGAATCGTGGAGCATATCAGCTACGGAGATAACCCCCCGGGATATCTTTCGCTGGGCAAGGTCAAAGATCAACTGTTCAGCCCGGTTAAGGATCACGTCTACCTCTTGATCCTCAGTGTATCCCATCCCCACGATCTCAGTGGCCGTAGTGATCAGTCTCCTTAAGAGGGCCTTTTCAAAGACAATTTTGGCATAATAAGTTACATTGGCGGCGGTCGGAACACTGTTTAAGATTGAGGCCAGATTTACGGCGCCGCCAATAGCTTCCAGATCACCTTTATCCCTCAGCCGGTTGGTCAGGGTAGTAAGGTCTACCGGTTCATTTCGCTCAAATAATTCGAGAATAGCCGCATATATTCGCCGGTGACTATCCTTATAAAAGCTATCTCCCGGGAGAACCTCAATCACTTCAGGGATGGCCCTGGCATCCATCATCATGGCTCCCAGCACGGATACTTCCGCTTCTAATGATTGGGGCGGAATCCGCTGCATGGAAGAAACATCAGATCGGTTCATCTTACTCTTCCTCTTTAACCACGCTGACCCTTATTTCGGCCTTGACCTCACGATGGAGTTGTACCGGCACAGTGTATTCACCCAAAACCTTTATCGGGTGTTCCATCTCGATCTTCTTTCTGTCAATGTCTATCCCATGTTTAGCCAGGGCTTCGGCAATATTGCTGTTGGTTACCGAACCAAAGAGCTGATCTGTTTCACCCGCCGACCTTTTCATGGTCAGGGTAACTTTGCTCAATTTAGCGGCTAATTTGAGGGCAAGTTCGTGTTCTTGTTCAGCCTGAGAAAGGGCGACTTGTTTTTCCTGTTCGAACTCTTTCATGGCTGCCGTTGTGGACTTAACCGCCATGCCTTTGGGGATGAGGAAATTTCTGGCGTACCCATCGGCCACCTTTTTTACATCTCCCCGCTCACCCAGACCTTCTACTCTCTGCTTAAGAATAACTTCCATAATTAACCTCCTCTTCTCATTTCGGATTGCGGATTGCGGATTGCGGATTTCGGATTCAATATCCTGGCCTTGTTCATCGTTTCGGCCAGTCATCTTCTCACCTTCCCGAAAGCTTGAAGCTTTCGGGAAGGTAACTGCCCATGACAGATCGCCATTGGCCGAAACGATGACCATCGGCCAAAAATCGGCATCGTTTCAAATCGTCCCAATAGCAGCTTTACACTTTTGAAGCGGAGTTGCTTGTCCGAGTTTAAATTAGGTTGCATAACTCCCCTGGAGTTAATCCTTTAGGATTTTATTTCTGAAAGGCTAAAGCCTAAACTCCCCAAAAGTGTAAACCGATCTCCAACGATTTTCAGGCTAAATGAAACGATGCCCAAAAATCCGCAATCCGCAATCCGCAATCGATAGACTAACTATAGTATAAACCACCTGATTTGTCAAGTTACTTTATCTCAACTTTCTTCGATCTCCCTGGCCGCCTTTTTTCTGCCTTTTGAGATAAAAAAACCTTGCCCTTAAGCCTTTATTGGGATATAATACGGGATAGCCTTCACCACTCTGTTATAGTCCCTGGAGTGGTGAGTTAAGGTACTGGTACAGCACGGCATAAGTTCTCCGTATCTTCTCAATATTGGGGGGCACTTGCGGGCAGAAACCTGGTTTCTGAAGCAATATAGTATTTAAGAAAAAGATTTTGGGGTTGGTTGTAATTGGAGTTTAGGCTTTAGCCTTGCATAAGTAATGAAATCCTAAAGGATTAACTCCAAAAGCTACGTAGCCTATATTGAACTCGCCTACCCCAAAAACATTATCTTAAAAGCTATAGTTTGCCCCGACTTATTGAAAAGATACAGTTCTCCAATAGTTCTGACAATCTGAGAAACCAATTTTTTGGAAAAATCCGGTTGCTGGAACTGGCGAACAACTTCTGCCAACGTGTATCAGGGCAAAATTATTATGGAGGTGGTATCAAATGGGTAAGCAGAAATCGGAGGGAAAGTGTGGTTTTTGCAAAAATACTTTCAGTAAGGGAGGGATGACTAAGCACCTGGCTTCATGCGAACAAAGAAGAGCGGTTTCCGAAACATCATCGGGCAAGCAAAAGCCGCAGAAAACAAAGCTGTTCCATCTGGTAGTCGAAGGACATGACCTGCCGGAATATTGGATGCATCTTGAAGCGCCGGCTGAGGCAACACTGGGAGACCTGGACCGGTTTCTCAGAAATATTTGGCTGGAATGTTGTGGGCACTTGAGCGCGTTTACTATTGAAGGGAAAAGCTATGATGAGGATGGAGGCATGGATGTAACGCTGGGGAAGATTCTCTCTCCCGGCATGAAGTTTTACCACGAGTATGACTTCGGCAGTACTACGGAGCTTGTCCTGAAAGTCGTGTCAGAACGGGATGGCCAGGTGAGTGATGAGTCCATCCTGCTTATGTCCAGGAATGATACTCCTTTGATAATGTGTGTGTCTTGTGGGAAACCCGCCAGGCAAGTCTGCGTTGAATGTCTCTGGGACGGTGAAGGCTGGCTTTGCAACAAGTGTGCTAAAAAGCATGAGTGCGGCGAAGATATGCTTCTGCCGGTAGTTAATTCCCCGCGAGTGGGAGTGTGTGGATACACTGGAGGAGAAGACTGGGAAGAGTAGTTATACTCAGCGCGGTCATAAATAGTGATTTTGCAAATCGGGTGGTGGCCTATTATATAGACTTCATGAAAAAGATTTTGGGGTTGGTTATCCTTTGGAGTTTAGGCTTTAGCCTTTCATAACTAATGAAATCCTAAAGGATTAACTCCGAAAGCTACATAACCTGTCTTGAATTCGCTTATCCCAAAATATTTATCTTAAGAGCTATAGCTAACTGGATTCCCGTTTTCACGGGAATGACAGGGCATGCATGAGTGTCATTCCCGCGGAAGCGGGAATCCAGTGTGATTGCGAAAACCGCAAGTTATGCCCGTGTTAAGTATATCAATTATTACGAGGAGGGAAAATATCTATGAAAATCGATCTGCATCCAGGAAAGCAGGGCATTGATTATCATCAAGCCCCACTTGATCAAATCAAACTAACCGAGGTGCCGGCCTTTGCCCAATATCACCCTGATCTGGCTCAGTTGAAAGAAATGGCCGCCAGGTACAATCATTTCAATAAAATATTGCTCATCGGAAACGGCGGTTCTATCACCAGTTTTTGGGCCTTTTATAAGGCCTTAGCTGCTTACAGTTCTCCAAAGCAAGTAGAGATTCTTTCTACGATGGACCCGGATTTTATTCATTATGTTAAAAATAACTTCGGTCCTGAAGAAACCCTGGTTATTCCTATCAGTAAATCCGGTAATACCGTTGGGGTTCTGGAAGATCTTTTCGCCTTTGAGGGTTACACTATGCTTCCTATTACTTCAGAAGGGAAAGGGGCCCTTTATCAAATCGCTATTCGGAGGGGCCTGGATTATTTAGTTATCCCGGAACCAATTGGAGGACGTTTTTCCGGCCGTACCCCTTGTGGTTATTTCCCGACCCTGCTCTGTGGGATAGATATTGAAGGGATCGAAGCAGGGGCCCAAAAGATGTATAAACAATGCCATCCATCGGTCGGGATAGAGGATAATCCAGCCCTTAAAGCCGCTTCCTTTTGCTATCTCCTTGATCAGGCCGGATACAGTGAAATTTTCGCGCCCATTTACTCCCTTCAGTTGATCGGATTTAATACCCTTCTTGTCCAGCTCATCCACGAAAGTTCCTGCAAGGAAGGCCGGGGACAGACTATCTACGGCAGCTTTGCCCCGGAATCTCAGCATCATACCAATCAGCGATTCTTTGGTGGGCGGCAGAATGCCATTGGATTATTTGTCGCTCTGACGGAACAAAAACATATTGAGCTTGTTACCCGGGTTCCAGGCGACCTGGCTGACATACCTTTAGGAGAAAATACCCTGGGTAATCTTGGCGGAATTCCCTTATCGGCTGCCCTTTGGTTTGAATATGAAGGGACAAGGGCCGATACCGAAGACAAAGGAATACCCCACGCCGTAATTAACGTGGACAAAATTACACCGGAAGAGGTAGGCTCACTCCTGGCCTTCTTTCATTACTTAGCTGTCTATGCCTCACTGTTGCGGGGAGTTAATCCATATAACCAGCCGCAGGTGGAGGCCAGCAAGCGCATTAGCTACCGGTTGCGAATGGAGTATGGCAACTGATTGCGGATTGCGGATTGTGGATTGCGGATTTAGGCATGGTTCAGAAATGGCCGGTTTAGGGTAACACTTTGGGAGGCTACCTTCCTGAAAGGGCATAATACTATAGCCCAGGGCAGCGCCCCACTGCCATTAAGTTAAGGGTAACTCTTTATGCTAAGGCGATATAGGGAGTATGTAATTCGTCCCGCAGTCACCTGTGAAGGGAATTTACCCTTTAGGGTTTCATTTGCAGCACAATACCAGGAGAATGAAAGGCTAAAGCCTAAACTCCTACCTTGCCAACCTATTGTGTTTCAAAAGCTTCGGCTTAACTTAATGGCAGTGGGGCAGCACCCTGGGTTGGGATCATCCAAAACCAAGTAGCCCTGTAAGGGCGAGACAAGGTCAATCTTTACCCCTCGAATCCGCGTTGAGCCAGGTTACTTTGCTAAAGGTAAGCCAATGATTAGCCGTTCACGGCTTGAAATTAGAAATTGGAAATTAGGTAAGCATTCAGGTATCAGGTATCAGGTATCAGGTGTCAGGTGTCAGGTGTCAGGTGTCAGCTTAACCCTAAGAAAACCAGGGTTGGAGATGATTGAGGACGGATTCTATCCTTCAACTTCTCCAGAGCAGCTACGGGCTGTGTACCAAACAAAACCTGATACCTGCCGCCTGATACCTGAACGCTTACGAAATTAGAAACTCGGTCCCAAATTGAATGCATTCATCAATAGCACAAAAGTATGAAGGCTCAATTTCCAATTTCCAATTTCCAATTTCCAATTTCTAGTTTCAGCGTTCCGTGAACGGTTACGCCAATGATTAACATTTATAAGGAGCTTAATCCTAATGAACTTTCAAGAAATCATCCTCAAGTTACAATCCTTTTGGGCCGAGGCAGGCTGCCTTATTGGTCAGCCCTACGATCTGGAAGTGGGGGCTGGTACCTTTAATCCGGCGACCTTCCTGCGGGTTCTGGGGCCTGAACCCTGGCGCGTGGCTTACGTCGAACCTTCCAGAAGACCCACCGATGGACGCTACGGAGAAAATCCCAACCGGCTGCAGCATTACTACCAATACCAGGTAATCATTAAACCCTCACCAGCCAATATCCAGGATATCTACTTAGAAAGTCTGGTCAAGCTCGGCATCAATCCGCAAGAACACGATATCCGTTTTGTAGAAGATGACTGGGAGTCTCCTACGCTCGGCGCCTGGGGCCTGGGCTGGGAAGTCTGGCTGGATGGAATGGAGATCACCCAATTCACCTATTTCCAGCAGGTCGGAGGGATCGATCTTCATCCTGTGTCAGTGGAACTGACTTATGGTCTGGAACGGATCGCGATGTATCTTCAGGAAAAGGACTCTGTCTTTGACCTTATCTGGGCCGGAGATGTTACTTACGGTGATGTTCATCACCAGAGTGAAGTGGAAGGCTCCACTTATAATTTTGAAGTGGCTGATGTTGATCTCCTGCTTAAACTCTTCGAGCAATACGAGACAGAAGCCAATCGAATCATGGATGCGGATTTGGTTCTACCGGCTTACGATTACGTAATCAAGTGCTCTCACACCTTTAATCTCCTTGAAGCCAGGGGGGCGATCAGTGTTACCGAGCGGACCGGCTACATTGCCCGCGTTCGTAATCTGGCCAGACGATGCGCCCGGGCATATTTGGAACAGCGAGAAAAGATGGGGTTCCCTTTGCTGAAAAAATAAGCAGATGAAGGAAATACAGCCAGATGGATGGATGGAAAATTGTTGATCCCGTGGATGAAAACGCGGAGACCGAAAATATCGGGATGGTTCACTTATGATTACAAAATACCACTCGAAATATTTCGACCTGTGCAATCAACTCTTAGAAGCTATCTCAATCAAAATTTTGCTTGCTTTCAACGTTCCGTATTTATTAGCCTTACCCGAGAAGGAAGCAATCAACTCCTCATAGCTGGTTCAACTTATTTCTGCTTGCTATACCTACACTTAGAGTACGCATCATCGTTTGATTGAGATAGACTCTAAGGAAGCTTTTGTTGATTATCTTTTTAAAGGGGTCACTTTAGATTACCCCTTATTTGGAGAGGATACGGTAAAAAGGAAAAGAATTATGCTTTTGGATAATGAGAATAAAAACTTAAAAGTTCACGAATGGATTGCAAAGTATACGGAAGAAGGACACCTGAATATTGTAACCGGATATTTTACTGTTGGCGCATTAGCTTATCTATCAAGAGCTGTTAATGAAAAAATTAAATCTTATCGCTTTGTGCTGGGGAGACCGTTTTGGAAATGGGACTTGAGCTAACTCCTTGATTTTCAAGGGGGTTTCTGGGAAACTGGCGTCATTACTGCTCTCAATTCTCATTTGACATTTTTGGGCTGGTCCTGCTGGCCCAGCTAAAGTTTTGGCAGCGAACTGCCGATGTATTCTTGAGAGGC
>JASEGY010000370.1 GCA_030019105.1 bacterium
CCGCAATCTGCAATCCAAAATTGGTTTGGTTGCGGCCAGAGGCCGCGCTAAGTATTCCTCCCTGGATTTCGCAAAGGACATTAAGGACATAAAGGACATAAAGGACATAAAGGACGCAAAAGGACACAGATTATCCTAAAAGCTATACCTATTAAAAGCTATACCTGCTCTTCCCGTTGGCCGCCTTTTATCTTGACCGGTATCCCTGAAACCATAAGATAAACCAGTCTGGCTGCCCGGGCAAATCGCTGATTTATTTCACCATTTATATCCCTGAATTGTCTGGCTAATGGATTTTCAGGAACTATGGCCGAACCAACTTCGTTACCCACTACCACCACCGCCACGTCTTCCAATTCAAAGCATTCTTTAATTAACTCATCTGTCCGATTGAGTATCCCGGCCCTTATTTCCTCATATTTCCCACTCAGTGTCTCCATCATATTGGACACCCAAACAGTAACACAGTCAATTATAACCAGTTCAATCAATGTACCTTTAAGCTCGGAAAGAACAGGGGCTAAATCAAATGGCTCCTCAACCGTATACCAATCCTTCGGTCTTTTCTGTTTATGCTGTTCAATCCTGGCCTTCATTTCATCATCAACCGGTCTGGCGGTAGCCAAATAACAGACCCTGGCGGCCGGACTTTGCTTAATCTCCCGATTAGCTTGTTTCGCAAATCTGCTCCTGCCGCCTAAGACCCCTTTAAGTGGGGAATCTTCAATCCACATCTTAGCAAACTCTTCCGCCAGCCAGCTCTTGCCACTTCTGGCCCCACCAGTAATAAAGACAATTGCGCCCATCGGTTCTCCTTTTTTAAGTTTCGAGGTTCATATTATATGGGTTAACGCAAAGGACGTAAAGGACGTAAAAGACGCAGAGGAAATAAAGATTATTGCATAGGTCGGGACGGTTCAAAAATCGTCCATTTTCTTGTGAAACCTTGCGTTCTTTCTGGAGTTTAGGCTTTAGCCTTTCATAACTAATGAAATCCTAAAGGATTAACTCCGGAAAGTTAATGATAATTTTTAGCCGCAAGCTTTCACAGTAAGGTGAACCATCCCCATAGGTCGCATTTTTTTATCCGAGATACTTCTCAGCTCTCAACTCTTAATTAACACCGCCTGTCCCAGATCTACTCCCAAAACCTTAGCTATTATATCACACTTGGCCTGGAGAAAAAAGAATATCTTGCCGGTGGTATTTTCACCCAGGGTTTCGTAATTTCCCTGTCCCTTGCTGATAATAAGGTCAGCTTGTTCAAAAAGGCTCTTGACCTCAAGAGAGGATTTGTCCAAAGGAGTCCCCACATCAGCCGTATTAGTCACTATTGGAACGAGACCATCTAAGCCGACAAACCGGGCATCATCCATAGTAGCATCGTTTATAATCGGGGCGCTTTTAACTACCACCCGAAAAATAGCTCCCCCCTCTTCTAAGAGCTCCTCAATAAATATCTTATCGAAAACCAGCTCCCCGGCATTATCAGCTAAATAAAGGACCTCCCCGGCCTCTTTCAGGGCCATCTTGAAAGCCTGATAAGCATCTCTGGCCAGAGGAGAATTAAGTATCTGCTCAATTGTCCCTTCCAGATCAAACCCGTCTCCAACCCCAAAGTCTATACAATTACCGGCAATAGCTAATTTGGCGGCTGTATGAAGAGGATCAGCCGATTCCTTTACCCTCGATTTAAGTTCGGGATAAAGATCCAGACCAATTTGATTATACTTAAGCTTTACCTCGTAATAAGGATCAGGATGGTTAAGTATCCTTTTCAGTAAGCCGTGATTAAGGTGTGAGGTAATGCCGGGCGGATTATGAGAATCAAGGGAGATAGTCTTCAGGTAGTCCATTGTTTCATTTAAAAGTCTATGTTGAATGGCTTTATCTGCCTGAATCAGTTTTGCCCCCCGGAGGGCTTGTTTTAAAATACAGGGGATACATTCGGGTTCAACTTTCATCTCTTTTCTCCCTTATAAATCCTGGTGATTGGTAGTCTGGTGTCTGGTAGTCTGGTATCTGGTGTCTGGTAGTCTGGTAACTGCCAGACAATTTTACCCCACGAATCCACGTTGATCCATCTATGACTCTGTTGATTTAGTCCAGATTTGCCCAACCCTGAAAATTAAATGGCAACATATTAATGCTATAGTTACCAATTATATACTAAAATTGCAGCGACCTATCAAAAAGGCTATTAAATCAACAGAGTCATTAAGGAATATTCTAATTCAAACACTTTAACGTGGATTTCGACAGGGCGCTATCGGTTTTGTCTATTTTTTAAGCTTAGAAGTAGTCAGCACTTACAGCAGATTGCGGCATTCCGGCCAATCATCTACCGTAGCCCAAAAAAGCCCAAAAACTCGGTTTTGCCCCTGAAAAGCCAATTTCTGGAATTCTTGGAGGTTACCCCAAAATCCAGAGAAGTAATGTTTATCGGCACTTAGAAAATCGAGATTTTTCCCAAAGGGGTGTCGAAATCCACGCTTTAACACTCCATTCTCCTTTAATAATCTTACAAGCTCGCTGAATTTCACCTAAGCTCCCTATCTTCTAGAACTGCTCCAGGAACCTCAAGTCATTTTCATAAAAGAGCCGGATGTCATTGATGCCGTATTTAAGCATAGCAACTCGCTCTATGCCCATCCCAAAGGCAAAACCAAGATAACGCTCCGAATCGATCTTGACCATCCGAAAGACCTCCGGATCGATCATCCCGGCCCCCAATATTTCCAGCCAGCCGGTTTGGGAACAGACACTGCATCCTTTTCCATTGCAGATAACGCAACTAATGTCTATCTCAGCGCTGGGTTCGGTAAAGGGAAAGAAGCTCGGCCTGAATCGTAAGACACTTTGTTTGCCAAAGAACTCTTTCACAAAGGCATTTAAGATACCCTTCAGATCAGAAAAAGTCGTTTCCTCATCAACCAGGAACCCTTCAATCTGATGGAAGACAGAAGAATGAGAGGCATCAGTCGCATCCCGGCGATAAGCCCTGCCAGGGGCGATAATCCGAAAAGGGGGCTGTCCTCGTTCCATAACCCGAATTTGAATAGGTGAGGTATGAGTCCGAAGCAGTATCCCCGGCCGAGTGTAGAAGGTATCATGCATGTCCCTGGACGGATGGTCTTTGGGAATATTTAAGGCATCGAAATTGTAATATTCTAACTCCACCTCCGGGCCCTCAGCAATCTGGAACCCAAACCTGGAAAAGATATGAACAATGTCATTGATGGTCCTGGTAATCGGATGCCTCTTGCCTGAGGCAGGCATAGGCGGAGGAAGGGTAATGTCAATTCTCTCCTGTTCAAGCTCCTCTGCTTGAAGTAAATTGGCAATAGTTTCCTTTTTCCGTGTTAACCCCTGGCTGAGTTCTTCTTTCGACTGATTGATCAATTGCCCCATCAGCGCTCGATCTTCGGGAGGCAATTGACCCAGCTTTTTGAAAAAGAGGTTCAAACAACCCTTTCTGCCCAAATAATCTATCCTGATTTGTTCCAGTTGGGAAAGATTGTCGGCTTCTTCTATTTTATGTTTAGCTTCTGCGGCAAGTTTTTCAAGCTCTTCCTTCATTTAATCCGGTCCTCCGTTTCAGCGAGCCTCTTTAACCTAAGATAATACAATATAAATCGCTTCTTGTCAACACTTTTTTGTTGCCAACTTACCCTGATGTCTGTTATACTGGCAACGGATTGCGGAATAATGCGGAATGCGGAATGCGGAATGTTCTGACTTCTGACTTCTGAATTCTGGGCATCGTTTCATTCAGCCTGGAAATCGTTGGAGATCGGTTTACACTTTTTAGGA
>JASEGY010000371.1 GCA_030019105.1 bacterium
ATCTGCAATCCAAAATTGGTTTGGTTGCGGCCAGAGGCCGCGCTAAGATTATGAATTAAGAAAAGAGGTAGAAAAGACTTTCTTCAAATTAGCCAGGAAAAATCCCCATCACCTGGAAAATATATATAGAAAAATGGGATAGAATTCCTCACACAGCTATCTTCATCACCTCCTTACAACCTGACCCTTCTCAACCTCAGGGCATTAGAGACCACCGAGACGGATGAGCATGCCATGGCGGCGGCGGCAATGGCCGGGTTGAGCAAAAAACCAAAGAATGGATAAAGGGCTCCGGCGGCAACAGGAATTCCAATGGTGTTGTAACCAAAGGCCCAGAATAGATTCTGTTTGATATTCCTTAAAGTGGCCGCGCTTAATTTATACGCCTTAACTACATCGAGGATATCGCTTTTCATCAACACAATCCTGGCCGATTCCATAGCCACATCCGTACCGGCGCCAATAGCTACGCCCACATCCGACTGCATCAGAGCCGGGGCGTCGTTGATTCCGTCACCTACCATGGCTACTCTATACCCTTCGGCCTGGAGCTTCTTCACCTCATTTGACTTGTCTTCCGGCAGAACCTCGGCCAGAACACGGTCAATACCTACTGTGCGGGCAATTGCCCCAGCGGTCCTCCTGTTATCTCCGGTAAGCATGGCTACTTTGATCTTTAGCTTATGAAGCTCTTCAACTGCCTTCTTACTGTTTTCTTTTAAGATGTCAGCTACGGCTATAATCCCTGTCAGGACATTATCTTCAGCGATAAACATCGGGGTCTTCCCCTCACCAGCCAAACGGGAAGCCTCACCCCGGGCTATCTTAATATCTACCCCCTTATCAGCCATTAACTTCTCGTTGCCCAGAAATATCTTCGATTGATCCAGGCTTATTTCTATCCCCTGACCGGGAATGGCATTAAAGCCGGCTGCTTCAGGCAGCAGTAGCTTCCTCGCTTCGGCTTCATTAACAATCGCCTCGGCTAAGGGGTGCTCGGACTTTTTCTCGCCGCTGGCGGCAATCCTGAGGATTTCATCTTCCTTGCGATTATTAAAGGCAATAATATCGGTAACCCTGGGCTTTCCCTCGGTAAGAGTTCCGGTCTTATCAAAGACAATAAAGTCGATCTTGCGAAAGTTCTCCAGCGCCCCGGCATCTTTAATCAGGATGCCCTGCTGTGCCCCTTTGCCTGTCCCGACCATAATGGCTGTCGGGGTAGCCAGCCCCAGGGCGCAGGGGCAGGCGATAATCAGAACAGCGATCACTACCGTCAGGGTGAAAATAAAGGTCCCTCCGGGGAGGGCCACCCCAAAAACGGTCCCGGCCAGGGACCAGACAATGGCGGCCGCTATGGCAATCCCAATTACCCCCCAGGTAAAATAACTGGCCACAATGTCCGCTAAACGGGCAATCGGCGCCTTTGAACCCTGGGTCACCTCAACCAACCTGATAATTTGGGCCAGGGCGGTATCCTTGCCCACCTTTTCCGCCCGGAATTTAATGAAGCCGGTCTTATTCAAGGTCGCACCGGTTACTTTTGAACCGGGATTCTTCTCCACAGGGATGCTTTCACCCGTTAACATTGACTCATTCACAGCCGTGCTTCCCTCCACTACCTCGCCATCAACCGGTATCTTGTCCCCTGGCTTGACAATTACCATATCCCCGGCCTGCACCTCGGAGATGGGCACCTCTTCTTCGGTCCCGTTCACTTCAATGGTGGCCATCTTTGGGGCCAGCCCCATCAGCTTCTTTATCGCCTCTGAAGTCTTGCCTTTGCTCACTGCTTCCAAAAACCTGCCTAACAGGATGAGAGTAATGATTACTGCCGCAGTTTCAAAGTAAAGGCTCCGCACATACTGCCCGTTGGGATCCCTACCCAGCAATACTAAACCGGCCGCATAAAAACTGTAATGATAAGCAGCCAACGTCCCTATGGCGATGAGCGAGTCCATATTAGGAGTTCCTTTAAAGAGGTTGGGGAGACCAATACGGTAAAACCCCCGGCCTACAATCATGACCGGAATAGAGAAAATCACCTGAAAAAGGGCAAAGCGGACAGGAAAATGCGCCGGCCTCAAAAATCCCGGCAAAAGGCTCTCGCTGATCATCTCCACCATGACTACATACAAAATAGGCAAGGCAAATATGGCCGCCCAGATGAACCTCTTCTTTAATGTCTTGATTTCCTTTTTCCTGGCCTCTTTCTCTACATCCGCCGCCTCTTCCCCGGCTTCCATCTCTTTCTCGGCCACCACCGAATAACCAGCCGACTTCACGGCCGTTACCATATCCGTCTCTTTCACCTGAGACGGATCATACTCTACCGCGGCCCTCTCGACAGCTAAATTGACATTGGCCGATATTACCCCTTCGAGCTTGTTCAGGGCCTTTTCCACATGGGAAACACAACTGGCGCAGGTCATTCCGCTAATTTTCAGCGTAACATTCCGGATCATCTTAAATCTTCCTCACTCATCGCCCACTTTCGCCTCGATAGGGTTTGGAACATAGGCTGGCTGATCTCCAAATTTTCTTGACATAGCCTCGAATTCCTGATAGACTATTTATTAACTGGACAGCAGTAAGTTCTCAGCTTTTCCCAGAATGAATACTCTGTAAGTTGTTGAAACTAAAGCCTTTTCTCTACGCGATTGCGTCTGAACTGCGAAAAACTTAAGTGTCGAAAAATCAAGCACTTATGGAGAACTTGCTACTGACCAGTTATTAAATCAAATAATATCAAAAATCATAGGGAGGCCATCATGCCAACAACTGCCATTAAAGGTCTCTTTGTATCTTCTTCAAATCTAAGGGTAAGAGCCAAAGGGTTCAAAGTTCAGGGTTCACGGTTCCAGGGTTGGTCATCTTACGCACTCTCTAACCTTGAACCTTGAACCTTGAACCTCTGAACCTGACAACCTGAACGGGTTCTACCATAACTTTTGAAGAGGATACGTCTCTTTCATAATGGAAAAGTTGAACCATTAGTAACCGTTCACGCCATATACCCAAAAGTAACCACAGATAAACACAGATGAACACAGATAAGCATTGATAATATCCGTGTTTATCATTTATTTCATGCTACTAATTTCCCCTACTACGATTGAGGCTTAAGTAGACATCAAAGGCAACATTTCAGATTTGATGAGTGGTTAGTTCCTTATATTCGAATTTTCCCCTCTATTTAACTCCTGTAGATTAACACAGATAACAGTTTATTCTTTAATCTGTGTTTATCTGTGTTCATCTGTGGTTTCATTGATCCCGTGAACGGTTACCTCCATTTTAATGAGAAGATACGAACGAGCTGCAAATTAGGGAGGTTTTATGCGTTTCTTTAATACCGCCGGACCCGTTAAAAGCACAGACCATTACTGTCTTCCGCCTTTGGAACGGCTTGATTTACCAGAGGTACTGCGCTTGATTGATCAAAAAAAGTATTTTGTGCTACATGCACCGCGGCAGACAGGCAAGACATCATGTCTGCTGGCTCTGATGGATTATTTGAACCAGGAGGACAACTACCGTTGCCTGTATGTGAACGTAGAGATGGGGCAAGCGGCACGCGAGAATGTTCGAGAGGGTATTCACGCAATCTTGAGCCGAATGGCGTCAATGGAACGGGCATATCTGAACGATCGCTATTTGGAAAGAGGTTTTGGTCCATATGATGCCCTCAACGAAGTACTCACCCGCTGGACTCAAGGTAGTCCCAAACCACTGAAAATAAGAGAAGTCAGACTTGAATCCGTGCTTAAAGCAATATTAGAGAGAAACAAAATTAGGAGTAAAAAATGAAA
>JASEGY010000372.1:0-632 GCA_030019105.1 bacterium
CCGCAATCTGCAATCCAAAATTGGTTTGGTTGCGGCCAGAGGCCGCGCTAAGGATAAGAAGGAGAGAAAGAGCTATGCCAAAAAGTAAGAAAGAAGTCGCTCAACGTGATCCGTTACCGGAAAATTTTGGCTCACTCAAAGAGTTTTGGGCGTTCTGGGATACCCATAGCACTGCTGATTACGAGGACTTTATGGAAGATGTGGAGATGCGAACAGACATCCACTCTAACAAGATATATTGTGCTGTGGCAAAAGACTTAATTACTCAATTGCGAACTCAAGCTCATCATCAAGGAATCTCAGCGGGAACGCTGATTAACCTTTGGCTTCGAGAAAAGGCGATGGAAACGGCACAGGGCAATTGAGAAGTGACCAAATAAGGGTAACTTCTCAGTATTTCGCCCGGAATTAGCACATACCCTGGTGGGCAAAGCCCACCCTACTGGCCGAAACGATGAACATCGTCCGGTTTTCGCTGCTTTCCTCAACCGTAAACTGTGAACCCTGAACCCGTGAACGCTTACGATTCCCTGGAGATGAAATAATGCCGGCTGCATTACGAAGTGGCCCTTACAGATTTTGGGACGGTTCACCTTAGTGTGAAGCTTGCGGGTATGTGGATAACTGTTTGT
>JASEGY010000372.1:639-3795 GCA_030019105.1 bacterium
CCTTAGTGTGAAGCTTGCGGGTATGTGGATAACTGTTTGTAGTAGCAAAGCTTGCTTTGCTTGAGTAGGATTAGCAGAGCAAGCTCTGCGACTACAAGTTGCCCGGAAGAAATCACAGGAAAAACGATGAAAATGAACCGTCCCCAGATTTTTCTTTTACGCAGGTGACGGCGATGAATCGCCTCACATCCACGTTGAGCGTGACGAAAACAAGGCTAAATTCTGGCTTGACCCTGTCAAACTTCAGAATAGCAGAGGCTTTGCCAGAAATGAAATCAATCGGATACAGAGGCTTGTATAGTGGTTAAGAAAAAGATTTTGGGGTTGGCTATCCTTTGGAGTTCAGGCTTTAGCCTTTCATAACTAATGAAATCCTAAAGGATTAACTCCGAAAGCTACATAGCCTATCTTGAATTCGCTTACCCCAAAATATTTATCTTAAGAGCTATAGAAGAAAACAAAGAACGCTTGTTGAGGAGTTGGGATGAATACTTTAACGATTGAAACACAGGTAACTATAGCGCAACATATTACCATTACTGAAGACTCTCTAATGGTTGACCTGGTTGACGGGCGGACTATCTCGGCGCCTCTTGCCTGGTATCCTCGACTCTTGTATGGCAGACCCGATGAGCGTGATAATTGGCGTTTGATTGGTAGAGGAGAAGGCATTCATTGGCCTGATCTTGATGAGGATATAAGCGTTGAGAATGTCTTATTGGGAAAGCCTTCTGGTGAAAGCCGGCGTTCGTTTAAACAATGGTTAGAGAACCGCTCAAAAGATAGCAAACAGTCATGGGAAGAATGGCCTTGATCATCGTTTCGGCCAATAGTGCTTGACCAAGTAGTTGCAGAGCTTGCTCTGCCGTAATGTCGAGCAAGCTCGACCACTACAAATGGCCGAAACGATGATCAAGGCCGGAAGAAGAGGGGAGAGGTTACTTACAGGAAGAGATATCGGGAGAAGCCTATTAAGAGCTGTGCCTTAGAAACCAGGTTTCTTCAAGAAACCTGGTTTCTGCCCGCAAGTTTAAATAAGGAGAGTTAACGATATGCCATTTGCAACTATTAAGGAGGCCCTGGAAGATATCAGGGCCGGTAAGATGATTATTGTCGTTGATGATGAAGACCGGGAAAATGAAGGCGATCTGCTTATGGCCGCCGAACATGCCACCCCGGAGGCCATAAATTTTATGGCTAAATATGGCCGGGGACTTATCTGTCTTCCCTGCCTTGGCGCCCGTCTGGATGAGTTGAATATTACCCCGATGGTTCTTGATAATACCGATATACTCAAAACGGCTTTTACCGTTTCTGTCGATGCTAAAGAAGGCACAACCACAGGTATATCAGCCTACGACCGGGCAAAGACTATTAAGACCGTGCTTGATCTCTCGACTAAACCGGATGACCTGGCCCGGCCGGGCCATGTATTTCCTCTGAGGGCCCAGGAAGGGGGGGTCTTGACCAGGGCCGGCCACACTGAGGCATCCGTTGATCTGGCCAGTCTGGCTGGATTGTATCCGGCGGGAGTAATATGCGAGATACTTCACGAGGATGGAAGTATGGCCAGACTTCCGGAATTGCTTCCGGTTGCCCAAAGACATAACTTGAAGATCATTACCATTGCTGATCTCATCTCTTATCGGAGGAAAACGGAATGCCTGGTTAAAAGACTGGTAGAGACAAATTTGCCTACCCAATACGGTGATTTCAGGCTAATCGCTTACGAGTCGATAGTTGATAATCAGAATCATTTGGCCCTGGTCAAAGGTGAAATAGGCCGAGCCGGCCTGGCGGGCCAAGCCGGCCTGGCGGGCCGAGCCGGCCTGGCGGAAGGCAAAGATAATGTCCTGGTTCGAGTTCATTCGGAATGTCTGACAGGTGACCTCTTCAGATCCAGACGCTGTGACTGCGGAGACCAGTTAGTCAACTCCCTGGCCATAATCGCTCAAGAAGGAAGGGGCGTTCTCCTGTATATGCGTCAAGAGGGACGAGGCATTGGTCTGATCAATAAATTAAAGACTTATGTGCTGCAGGATCGTGGTTTGGATACAGTGGAAGCAAATACGGAATTGGGATTCAAGGATGACCTGAGGGACTACGGCACTGGGGCTCAGATACTGGTTGATCTTGGTTTGTCTACTATCCGGCTTCTGACCAACAACCCCAGGAAGATCGTTGGCCTGGAGGGTTACGGCCTTAAAGTGGTCGAGCGGGTTCCTATCGAGATACATCCTCATGAGCTGAATATAGACTATCTGAAAACAAAAAAGGAAAAGATGGGGCATATGTTAGATATTGCAGATTGCGGATTGCGGATTGCGGAATGAAGAATGCGGGCATTGTTCATCGTTTCGGCCATTAGGTTGCGCTTCCTGAAAAGCTGAAATGTAGGGTGGGCTTTGCCCATCAAAAGCATTAACGGTAGATAAAAATCGGTGGGCAAAGCCCACCCTACCTCACAAGTGGCCGAAACGATGAACAAGGCCAAGAAATCCGCAATCCGAAATCTAAAATCCGAAATCGAAAGGGGGAAGTAATGGGTAAAGTATACGAGGGAAAGTTGGACGCTAAGGGAATCCGTTCCTGCCTGGTAGTCAGCCGGTTTAATGACTTTATCTGCAAGGGGCTGGAAAAAGGTGCCCTGGATGCGCTTCTAAGGCACGGAGCATCCGAAGAGTTGATCGATATTGTCCGGGTGCCGGGTTCTTTTGAGATACCTTATGCAGCCAAACGTCTGGCAGAAAGTGGGAAATACGATGCGGTCGTCTGCTTAGGAGTAGTTATCCGGGGAGCTACCCCCCACTTTAATTACATCTGTAGCGAGGTGAGCAAAGGGATTGCTCAAACAAGCCTTTCAACCGGGGTTCCGGTTATTTTTGGGGTCTTGACAACTGACACTATTGAGCAGGCCATTGAACGGGCTGGTACAAAGGCGGGAAACAAGGGCTCTGAAGCCGCCCTGTCTGCCATAGAAATGGTCAATCTCTATAAGAGTTTCGAGTCGTAATTCAATGGGCATCGATCAAGCCCTTGACAACATCCTGAATGCACTCAGCGAAGTGCCAAAAGTTGCTCCCTTAGATTGAGGTGAAATATGTCGACCTGTGCAAACGGAAATTCACCACGGAGACACGGAGGCACGGAGAAATA
>JASEGY010000373.1 GCA_030019105.1 bacterium
CAACTACAACACCCAATTTGGTCAAGCACTTTTTGCCGAAACGATGATCAAGGCCTAAAAAAATGTGTTCTCGATGGATTGAAGGATAAAGATGTCAGGATAGTTCTCTTCGGGGCAAGGGTAAGAGGGGATTCTGCCATGTCACCAATTAATAAAATAAAGAAAGGAGTATTTACAAAAATGGGCGGAGAATCTATTATCGAGGTTACTGACAGCAATTTTGAACAAGAGGTCGCGGGGGCTTCTGAATTAGTCCTGGTCGATTTTTGGGCACCGTGGTGTGGTCCATGTCGGATGATTACGCCGGTTATTGAAAAGATAGCGGCCCAGTATTCAGACCGGATGAAGACAGGGAAGCTGCTTACTGATGAAAATCAAGCTACCTCAGTAAAATACGGGGTGATGAGTATCCCTACCCTGATTTTCTTCAAGGAAGGCAAGGAAGTTGATCGCAGCATCGGTGTTGTCTCTGAGCAAGAACTTAAGGAAAAGATCGATAAGCTGCTTTAAGTTGCATTCCGCATTTTATCTCGACTTTCGGCCTTGTTCATCGTTTCGGCCAGTCACCTTCCCACCTTCCCGAAAGCTTCAAGCTTTCGGGAAGGTAGCTGCCCATGACAGAGCGTCATTGGCCGAAACGATGAACATCGCCAACTTCAGCCTTTTCAGCCTATCCATCTGTAATGTGCGAGGGGACGCAGGTGAAAAACGCAAATAACAGTTGGCATATATCAGTATCACCGGCTATGATGGTGATTTCTTGCGTTTGTTACCAACGTCCCCTTCCCTCTCTATGAGTCAACTGGCCGAAACAATAAGCACTGCTCCTACATCAATCTCAGGATCACCAGATTGATCAGGCCGATCAGAAAGCCGAGCAGGGCACCGAACCAGTTGATGTACTTGAACTGCTCCTTCATGATCCCCATCAACAAGCTTTCCACCTTGAGGATGTCGAGAGAGTTAACCTTTTCCTCCACGATGCGCCGCACGTTGAGGGTCTCCAACAACGGTGGCACCTCCCTCTTTAGGGAAAGATAGGGGACGTAGGTAAAAAACGAAAGAAATCATCCTAAAAGCCTATGAGAGCAAATAGTTTGGTAAGATAGAGAAAAAGGGGGAAAGACGGCGAAGTCCAGCTTTTTCTAACACTATCAGTCTGTCGGAGAGAAAATCTATCTGTGCGCAATTTTGTAGTGGTCGAGCTTGCTCGACGTTTTGGCAGAGCAAGCTCTGCAACTACAACAAGATGCCGTGAACATTGGGATTCTCTATTTCACTCCGACAGACTGCTAGATGATATCTTTGAGATGTTGAAACCAGCAGTTCTTTCCTATGTTTTAAAAAGTCCACTTTCTATAGATGGAAAAGTTAATACTCATTATGTATTGCCTAAAGGATTACGTCCTTACATGGCAATCGTTTCAAAATGCTGAAATAGCAGTTTTACACTTTTAACAATTTTAGGGGACGTAGGGAACGTAGGTAAAAAACGAAAGAAATCATCCTAACAGCCCATGAGAACAAATAGTTTGGTAAGATAGAGAAAAAGGGGGAAAGACGGCGAAGTCCAGCTTTTTCTAACAAATCATTGATTACCATCCGCTTGTAGTTCGGCGCGAAGCGCCTCACAACAAGCGTATGCAGCAGACAATCCCGTCGGCAAGCAAGCTTGCCGCCAGTCTTGCTCCTGATCCGCAGCATTAGGCAGTGCGTAGGCAGCGAATGATAAACTCACCCAGGCTATCGTAAGAAGGTAACATTAAGTGAATATCAAAGACATCGTTGACGCAATACGGCACAATTGAATACGGATCAGTAACCACGCCGAGGAAGAAGCTGAAGCAGATGAGCTATCTTTCGATGAAATCTTCTTCAGCGTCTTTCAAGGCGAAATCATTGAAGATTACCCTGATGACAGGCCCTATCCCAGTTGCTTAATTTACGGTGACACCTTTCGTGGTGACCCTGTACACAGCGTTTGGGCATACAATCAGGACAACCAGTGGGCCGTAATTATCACAGTCTATCGCCCTGATCCAAAGCAATGGATCAACTGGCGGAAAAGGAGACCGAAAAAATGATACCGTTCAGCAAGTGCCCGGCATGTGGCGGTGAAATGGTTGAGAAAGAGGTCGAAAAATTACTTCGTGGTGGGATTCACACGGCTATATTGACGGTATGGGCCGAGGTATGCCTACATTGTGGTGAGCGACTGTATTCACAAGAAACTGTCAGACGATTTGAACAGATTCGAGCTAAACTGGAACACCAAGAAGTAGTGGAGTTTCAACCTATAGGGCAATCTTTCCAGGTTGCTTGAGATTTTGTGGCTTCTCTGCAAGCATTGGCCCCGTTCTGTTGCAGAGGAGGGGAAAATGTGGTAGGTTGAAAGAGGTAAAACGATCTAACTTCCTTGGACTGATACTATAATAGAATGTAGAATATCGAACAAGGAATAATGAATGTCGAAGGAAGGATAAGACTTCATGATTCGAAATTCCTTGTTCAATATTCGATATTCATTTTTTGAAATCCACAAGATATTGAGTAATTACCGGTTCAAGGTTCGAAGAACGCAAGGCGACCAATCGTGAACCTTGAACCGGGAACCTGGAGCCCTGCTGAAACTACCCAGGAACTTCCGCCGAGCTGTACTATGAATAAACAACCTGTAATCCGCAATCCGCAATCCACAATCCGCAATATACCCTCTCAATGGATTAACCAGCGATTGGATTATTTTCTGAAGGAGCATTTCGAGTTTTCCCGCGCCTATATCCAGCAACTGATCCGGGCCGGCCATATCAAAGTAGGGCAGCAGAAGCTCAAACCCAGCTACCATCTTAAGACCGGGGATGAGATTGTCTGCCATTTCCCACCTCCCCCTGAAAATTTCAAACTCCAGCCCGAACCCATACCTTTAGATATCCTTTATGAAGATAAAGAGGTTATTGTGGTCAACAAACCAGCCGGCATGGTGGTCCACCCGGCTACTTCAGTCAGGTCAGGAACCCTGGTCAATGCCCTGCTTTATCACTGTGGCCGGCTATCTGAGATCGGCATTTTGGCTGACAGGCCGGGTATCGTGCACCGTCTGGATAAGGATACTTCCGGCATCCTGGTAGTGGCTAAGACTAATGAAGCCTATTGGGACTTAGTAAATCAGTTTGCTTCCCGAAGCATTAACCGGATTTATCTGGCACTGGTGTATGGAGTAGTCAAAGAAGATGAAGGGGAGATAGATATGCCTATTGGACGGCACCTCAGGGATAGGAAAAAAATGGGCGTGGTAACTGCTCGCGGGAAAGAGGCCATAACCAGATTTAAAGTTAGCCGCCGATTTCCTGATTTTACTCTTCTTGAGGTTAAACTGGCTACGGGTAGAACCCATCAAATCAGGGTTCATTTAAGTTACATCCACCATCCGGTGGTAGCAGATGCTACTTACGGACTTAAAAAGACAGAAGTCAGCCTCAAAAGACAGGCCCTTCATGCCAGATCTCTGGGGTTTATTCACCCTACAACTAAAAATTATCTGGAATTTGTTACGCTTCTGCCTCAGGATATGGCGGATTTTATCGCGACCCTCGGGTAATATACCGGCCTTGGTAGCCCTTCACGGCTTGAAATTAGAAATTAGAAATTAGAAATTAGAAATTGGAAATTAGAAAGTATGGCCTTGTCCATCGTTTGGGCCATTGGATCAATTTTGTAGTGGTCGAGCTTGCT
>JASEGY010000374.1 GCA_030019105.1 bacterium
CTTTGCGAGAGATAAAAAAGGGACTGGGCTATACCATGACTTTTGAAGAGGATACACGACGTGTAACACTTGTCCCGGAAGTCTATGCACGAATTGAAACTAAGGCCCGCGCGTGTGGTATTCTACCCGAAACATTAGTCAACCTCTGGTTGGTTGAACGGTTACAAAAGACAGGATAATGGGAAAGCGATTCTTTTTGTAACCTTAAAGAGAGTTATGCCTGGTTGAATATATCGCAAGATATAATCTGGGAGGTGTTACGATGGAAAGACAAACAGTTTTTCAGTCCTCAACATACGAACAGAGAGTGATTGGCATTATGCGTAGATTGCCACTTGAGCGTGCCTTGCAACTTGTTGATTTCGCACGCTTTCTTGAATCAGAGCTCACCAAGAAAAATGATGGCTGGGTGGATAAAGAAAAAGCTGAGACCGGAGAAGGAATCTGTGCCAGCGAAGAAAAGTGGGATAAGTCGTTTGCCAAGCCGGAAGCAAAGTGTGTTATGCGTAAAATGGCACGCGAAGCACTTGAGGATTATCGTGCTGGACGGACAACCGACATAGCAATCACTAAAGACGGACGACTTGCGCCAGTATGAAATCACAAGCTACTCCAAAGTTCTGGAAATTTTATAAGCGTCTTTCTCGTAGTGTGCAGCGAGGCGCACGAAAGGCTTATCAAATCTGGAAAGTGAATCCCAATCACCCGAGTTTGTATTTCAAGCGAGTTGATGACGAAGAACCAATCTATTCTGCGCGTGTGAGCGATGACTATCGGGTTCTTGGCTTTCTTGAAGGGGATACAGTAATCTGGTATTGGATTGGCAACCATGACGAATACGAGCGGTTACTAAAACACTTGTGATATTATATCGAAAACCTGCCTACCAAGAAGTTGCCTCTAAGTTCTGGAGGTGCATAGGTATTTGGGCATCGTTGCCTGCGACGGTGGTACCCGCAGCTTAGCTGTATCGGTAAATATAGTATTTAAGAAAAAGATTTTGGGGTTAGTTTAAAGTTTCAAGTTTAAAGTTTAAAGTTCTTAAGTCCTTAGCTTCCAACTCTTAACTTGAAACCTTAAACTTTAAACTTGGAACCGGATTACCCCAAAAACATTATCTTAAAAGCTATATTAAGAGGAGGAACTTTATGTCGGAAAAGGATAAAAGCATTTTAGTTGTTGGAGGAGGCATTAGCGGAATAACTACGGCTATTGAGGCGGCTGAAGTGGGCTATGATGTCTGTCTGATCGAAAAGAACCCGTATCTGGGAGGCCGGGTAGCCCAGATGAATAAATATTTTCCCAAGCTTTGTCCCCCATATTGCGGGATGGAGATAAATCTGAAACGCCTCAGAACAAACCCGAAATTCAAGTATTTTACCCTGGCAGAGATAGAAAATATTTCCGGTCAGGAAGGTGATTTTGATGTTACGGTGAAGCTGCATCCCCGCTATGTTAATGAAAAATGCACGGCCTGCGGAGAATGTGCGGCAGACTGTCCGGCGGAGAGGTCGAATGGATTTAATTACGGTTTGAATGAGACGAAGTCGGTTTATCTTCCCCACGAGATGGCCTATCCGATGAGGTATGTCATTGATGAGCAAGCCTGTATAAAGTGCGGGGCATGTGCTGAGACTTGCAAATACGGGGCCATTGATTTAGATATGCCGGCCAAAACTATTGATCTGAAAGTCGGCTCAATTGTTATGGCCACCGGCTGGCAGCCTTACGATACGATTAAAATTGACAACCTTGGATTCGGTGTCTGTCAAAATGTAATCACCAATGTGATGATGGAACGCCTGGCCGCGCCTAACGGGCCGACTAAGGGCAAGATAGTTCGGCCCTCTGACGGCAAGGAGCCTCAAAGTGTGGTTTTTGTCCAGTGCGCCGGCTCCCGTGATGAAAATCATTTACCCTACTGTTCGGCTGTCTGCTGTCTGGCTTCTTTGAAACAGGCCACCTATATCAGAGAGCAGAATCCCGATTCCAAGGTACATATATTTTATATAGATGTCCGGGCCATGGGCAAGTATGAAGATTTCTATGCTAAGGTCCAGGCAGATGAAAATGTCTCTATGGTAAAAGGAAAAGTGGCTAAGGTTACTGAGGACCCGGCCACCGGAGACGTCACTGTTGAGGCGGAAGATATATTACCGGGGATGAAAAGCAGGGTAACGGCGGATATGGTTGTCCTGGCGACCGGAATGGTTCCCACCGCCGTGGGATCGAACATCCCTGTTACTTGTGACGAAAATGGCTTTGTAGTTTCCGGTAAAGGAATCTACGCGGCTGGTGTGGCCAAAAGGCCGTCGGATGTGGCCGCCTCAAACCGGGATGCCACCGGCGCAGCGCTTAAAGCTATTCAGAGTATAAAGGCGGCCTAAGGATTTGAAAGAGATACGATTCACCTGGGATGACGAGCTGCTCCTTGCGCCTTCTTGTCGTATGCCACTGTTATAGAGAGGATGAAACTCTGATCAGAATCATTTCAGCCCGAAAGGCAACTAAGAACGAGCAGAAACAATACGAGGACTACTTGTCATGAGAGAAGAGTATGATTTCTCAGAATCAATCAAGAATCCATATATAAAATACCTTAGGAAGCCGATTACTATCCAGTTGGGGATCGATGTGATTGACTATTTCAATGAGATGGCAGAGGAGACCGGAATCCCATATCAGAGTCTGATCAACCTGTACCTTAAGGACTGCCTGCAGTCCCACCGGAAACTATTCTTCAAGTGGGCTTCCTGACGTAACCGCCAGAAAATAGATGCTTATATTACTGATTGGTTAGAGTGGAGTCGCCGGGCACGAGGGAAACAAGACCGTAATCCACAATTCCTTACGTAAAGCGTCTTCTGAAATTCCTCAAGTTTCAATGGCCGACCCCCCCTGTCCCCTCTAAAAAATGGATATAGGATTATTGCGTTGGAAATTAAATAATAATCAATATGAACTTTCACAACATGCTGAAGACGAAAAGGAAGCAGATAAAATACCTTTTAGCGAAATCGATGAGACTGTGGGTAATCTTGAACTGGTGGAAAATTATCCAGACGATCCACGTGGCCCCAGTTGTTTAGTTTTAGGGTTTACTGCCAAAAGAAATCCCATACACTTTGTTTGTGGGAACTTGGAGGAGGAAAAAATACTCATAATTACCATGTATCGTCCTATCCCTCAGAAATGGATCAATTTTAGAACAAGGAAAGGATAGAAGTATGCGGAAATGTTATTTCTGTAAAGGGAAAATTGAGGAAAAATATGTTACCGTCGATTATCGATGGGGTGATTCTCTGACTGTTATCGAAAAGGTTCCGGCAGGTGTTTGTGAACAATGTGGTGAACGGTACTATGATGCTAAAATTGCCAGGGAAATGGAGCAAATTGCACTAAGCAGCCAGCCAAAACCGGAAAGATATCTCACTGTACCAGTTCAAGAATTTCAACTGTCTGTCGCTTAATCTCTTGACAATACAAACTTCGAGCCTTTTACCACTACGCCAATGCTCTACCCTGGTAAAAGCCGATAAGAAATATCATTCAATATTCAATCAGAGATTTGATAACTTTGAAGGCTATTTGTTAGATTCCGGAGACCTATCTTAAAGAAATTTACTGATTCAGAGATTTCCAAAGTGGGTTCCAGAAGGGCAAAATTGGGCTTTTGATTTCTGGACACTTTCCGGGATGTTAGGCTGGCTTGGCCGGTGTGCCCT
>JASEGY010000375.1 GCA_030019105.1 bacterium
CTAAGCTTAAAAAATAGACAAAACCGATAGCGCCCTGTCGAAATCCACGTTATAATCTCTATTACCGGCATTATCCTCCAACCATACATATAAGGTCTGTCCATTTTCAGCAGTTGCTCTGACATCAAATAGTTTATTCGTAATAAATGCTCCATCTGTATCTGAAGTTGGTTCTACTCCTAACTTATACCAGGCCCCTTTTATTCCCGATATATCTTCTGGCTCTTCCCAGTTTATACTAAAAGCAGGTGTCTTCTTCCAGGGACTTGGATTAGCATTATCTGCTTTTAAACTTTTTGGAGCTATAGGTGGTATTGTCTCATACCTTAACTCTATTGAGCTGCTATTATTGTAATCTTTGTTGCCGGCATTATCTTCTAACCATACATATAATACCTGGCCATTCTCAACAGTTGCGGTGACATTAAATGGTTTTGTAATAAATGTTCCATCCGTAGGCGAAGTTGGTGCTGAACCTAACTTATACCAAGTCCGTTTTATTCCTGAAATATCTTCTGGATTTTCCCAGTTCATACTAAAAGTAGGTGTCTTCTTCTATGGACTTGGATTCTCACCATCTGCTGTTAAATCTATTGGTGCTGCAGGCGATGTTGTCTCATACTGTAAGCTTACTGTCTCACTGTTATTATGATCTTTGTTGCCGGCATTATCCTCTAACCATACATATAATACCTGGCCATTCTCAGCAGTTGCAGTGACATCAAATGGTTTATTTGTTGTAAATGCTCCATCGGTATCTGAAGTTGCTGCTGAGCCTAACTTATACCAAGCCCCTTTTATTTCTGAAGTATCGTCTGGATTTTCCCAGTCTATACTAAAAGGTGTATTCTTCCACGGACTTGGATTAGCCTCATCTGCTGTTAAACTTATTGGTGCTACAGGCGGTGTTGTCTCATACCTTAATTCTACTGCCCTGCTATTATTGTAATCTTTATTGCCGGCATTATCCTCTAACCATACATATAATACCTGGCCATTCTCAGCAGACGCTTCGACATTAAACGGTTTATCTGGAGTAAATATGCCATCCGTATCTGAAGTTGGTGCTGTTGCCAACTTATACCAGGCACCTTTTATCCCTGAAGTACTTTCTGGATTTGTCCAGTCTATGATAAAAGCACGAGTATTCTTCCATGGGCTTGGGTTATCACCATCTGCCTTTAAATTTATTGGCGCTGAAGGTGAATCTGGAACTGACTTGTATCTTGTCTCTACTGTCTTTGGATTATCCATTGTTATTGCCACAGGGTTAGAGTCGCTACTTATCGAGCCACTCCAGGAGCTAAAGGTATAACTATCATTGGGTGTAGCTGTCAAAGGAACCGATGAGCCACTGTCATACCAGCATCCCTCTGAACAGTCAGGACTCACACTTCCTGCGCCAGAGAGATGCACAGATGTGGTTAACTGATACTGGGTTGTAAAGTAGGCTGTGTAAGTTGTAGCGGAAGATGGGGTAGTTATGGCATGAGTTTGCGCCTCTCCATCACTCCATGATGAGAAGGCATACTGTATCCCTGATCCACCACTTTGAGGTGAAGATACTCCTATAGTATGGCTTGAGCCAGGAGTCCAGTTAAAGATCTGAAGGGCAGTATTTGTGCTATCCACAGTAATTTGCCTTTCAGATGGTGAGGTAGTAATGGTGATAGGTACAGAATCTTGTGTTACAATTATCGTCACACTGTCAGGAGCACTATTTGCCCTTCCATCATTGACAACCAACTGGAAGGTGTAAGTGTCGGTCTGGGTTGGGGTGAAGGTTGGCTGAACGGCGGTGGAATCAGATAGGGTTACTTCATGGCCAGCGGTTTGGAGCCAGATGTAGGTTAAGATATCGCCATCATCTGGGTCAGAACTTTTACTCCCATCCAGGGTGACCAGAGTGTTTATTGAAACTGTCGTGTCAGCGCCGGCATCAGCAACTGGCGGGAGATTGGGAGGAACTACAGTGGGATAATAGCCTAAATTAGTGGAATAGTGGCTACTTTTGGCTGGGCCAATCACTGGCTCCCCAGGAGAGTACCCAAGAATATATTTACCTGATTTAACCTCTCCACCACCCAGATCAATTGTCTCTTTGGAGATATAATTGGTACTTTGACTGGAATTAGCCACTTCGGGAAATGAGAGAAACCATAAAACCAAAATAGAAAAAAGACAAACTCTTCTCCACATATCTTCTCCTGTCTGGATAAGAAGACAGAGGACAGATTTCTGACCTCTGTCTAATGATTTGGTTGCGGCTCCGTTGCGCTAAGTCATTCTTCAGGTATCTTATCGCCTCTAACTTGATAAAGAAAATGCAATCCATTGAATAAAGGGCACCCTTCAAAAAAGCAAAAAAGTAGTTAACAGCTGGTCAGTAGCAAGTTCTCCATAAGTGCTTGATTTTTCGACACTTAAGTTTTTCGCAGTTCAGACGCAATCGCGTAGAGAAAAGGCTTTAGTTTCAACAACTTACAGAGTATTCATTCTGGGAAAAGCTGAGAACTTACTGCTGTCCAGTTAACAGTTTGAAGGGTTTTAGGGGTACAGATAAAATTTTCCAATGTCTCCAAGTCCCTGATTCTTCAAGGGCTTGGCTATTATGAAAATTTTTTTTTAACATTCTCGAACCTTTCAAACTGTTAACTGGATTTTGAAGGGTGCCGAATAAAGTATTGTAAACTCCTTATTCCGCCATCTTCTGAGTAATTCAGAAGTAGGACTGGCAGGATTCTTACTAAGGTAGGTAGCCAGGTAGACATTGACATCAAAGACAGCTCTCAATTTTTTAGTCTCCAATTGCGACATCCTTTTCATCTGTAATGGCAATTCGGCCGTGTTCATCGTTTCGGCCAATAGCGCTTGACCAAATTTGTTTCGATGTAGTTGCAGAGCTTGCTCTGCCGTAATGTCGAGCAAGCTCGACCACTACAAAATTGATCCAATGGCCGAAACGGTAAACAAGGCATCATTCTTCGTAAAAAGCTCTTTTGAAATCTCGCGAACTATGTAATACAGCCAGTATTTCTATATTTTCGTCACCTATAATTCGATAAACAATCCTGTAATTTCGATAAATGACTTCCCTAAAACCATAACTTTTAAGTTCCGGAACAATACGACCAATCCGAGGCATTGTTTTAAGTGTTGTCGTAGCGTTGACAAGAGATCTTATAAATCGTGCAGCGTAGGTTTTAGAATCTTTGGCAATATAATCATGAATTGCTTGCAAGTGACTACTTGCCTTTTCTGTCCATTTTATCTTTCCCATTGTTCAACCCTTTCAAGGAGTTCTTCTGTAGATATTAACCTTCCCTCCTCAGCATCCTTAAGCCCTTCCATAACCTGTGCAACAAAATTTATCTCATACATTATGTCTTCCAACTCACATTCATCAGGTAACCGCTTTATCGTCTCAATAGTAACTTCTTTCAATAACGCCATCTTTACACACACCTCCTTATATTTCTCGAAGGTTCTCGGATAAACTCTACCCTGATCTGCATTTTATCCGAAATCCTTCTTCTTCTCTGAGATTTAAGATTAGGGAGCAGAGGAGCTACCCTCTCATACGGTTAGCTTTATTCAATAACCACAAGGGTTAATAGCACACGGATGACACGGATTCAACGGATCAACACGGATAAAGAATCAGTGTAAATCCGTTGAATCCGTGTCATCCGT
>JASEGY010000376.1 GCA_030019105.1 bacterium
CTGAACTCCAAAGGATAGCCAACCCCAAAATCTTTTTCTTAACCACTATACCTACTACTTACTAATACAAGGGGGATAAAAAGCGTGGGACAGAAGGTTCATCCGATTGGATTTCGATTGGGCTATATTTGTGATTGGCAGTCAAAGTGGTTTGCCAAGAAGAATTATGTTACTAATCTCCATGAAGATATAAAAATCAGAAATTTTATTAAAAAAGGGTTGTCCCATGCAGCTGTTTCCAAGGTAACTATCGAGCGGTTTGGTCAAAAGGCCAGGATTTACATCCACACGGCCAGGCCAGGGATTGTGATCGGTCGCGGAGGGGCTGGAGTAGAAAAGCTGAGAAAACAACTTCAGCAGATGACTAATGACAATGTGCATATTGAAATCCAGGAAATAAGAAGACCGGAGTTAGATGCCCAATTAGTAGCTGAAAACATTGCTCAACAGCTTAAGAAAAGAGTTTCTTTCAGAAGAACAATGAAGTACGCGGTTACGACAGCCCTTAGACACGGCGCCAAAGGAATTAAAGTCCAATGCGGCGGCAGGTTGGGTGGGTCTGAGATTGCCCGAACCGAATGGTATCGTGAGGGCAGGGTGCCCTTACATACTCTTCGCGCTGAAATAGACTACGGTTTTGCAGAATCAGCTACTACTTATGGCCGAATTGGGGTTAAGGTCTGGATATTTAAAGGGGAAATCTTACCTAAAGGAGCAGCGGAGGTAAAAATCTAATTATCAATTAATAATTATCAATTAATAATTATTAATTAATAATTGTAAATTGTACTTATGTTAGTACCCAAAAGAGTTAAGCATAGAAAAACTCATCGGGGCAGGCGGCGAGGCATAGCTAGGCGGGGGTCAACTATGGCCTTTGGCGAATATGCCCTGCAGGCTAGGGAAGTTTGCTGGATGACTAACCGTCAAATAGAAGCCGCCAGAATAGCTATGACCAGGCATATTAAGCGTGGCGGGAAAATCTGGATCAGGGTCTTTCCGGATAAACCGATTACAGCTAAACCGGCTGAAACCAGAATGGGTAAAGGAAAAGGTAGCCCGGAAGGGTGGGTAGCGGTAGTTAAGCCAGGCCGGATCCTGTTTGAAATGGCCGGCGTGAGTGAGGAATTGGCCAGAGAGGCAATGCGGTTAACCGCGCATAAGCTGCCTATCCGGACGAGATTTTTGGTTAGAAAGTAATGAAGGCGATGTTCATCGTTTCAGCCAGTTTAAAATAGGAAGTAGGAAATGGGAAATAGGAAGTACATCAAGGTACTTCCCATTTCTTAATTTCCCATTTCCCATTTTTGACTTGAGCGGCCGAAATGATGAACAAGGCCGTAATGAGGTAAGGCAAATGAGAATGGATGAGTTGAGAGAGCTTACTTCTGAGGAATTAGTTCAAAAGAGAACCGATCTTTCTTCAGAATTGATTAATCTTAGACACCAGAAAGCCGTAGGTCCTTTAGAAAATCCCATGCGAATTAGAGATGTACGGCGGACCATGGCTCAAGTTGAGACTCTATTGCGGGAAAGAGAACTTGGGATAGAAGGAGCAAGAGGTAACAATGAATAATCAATCCGAAATCCGAGAGCGTGGCAGAAGAAAAGTAAGGGAAGGGAAGGTGCTTTCTAACCGAATGAATAAGACGGTAGTTGTTTCGATAGAGAGGCTGGTAAAGCATCCTTTTTATGGGAAAGTTGTCAGGAAAAGGGCTAAATGTTATGCTCATGATGAGGCAAACCAATGTCAAATCGGAGATAAGGTGAAGATTATGGAGACGAGACCGCTTTCCAGGCTGAAAAGGTGGCGGGTTGTAGAGAGGGTAGAGGCATGATTCAACAACAGACTTACCTTGATGTAGCCGATAATTCAGGGGCAAAAAAAATAATGTGTATTAAAGTTCTGGGCAGCACGAGGGCTCGATACGCACGAGTAGGCGATGTTATTGTGGCCTCGGTCAAAGAAGCCGCTCCCCACACCCCGATAAAAAAAGGGGAGGTGGTTAAGGCGGTAGTGGTGCGGACAGCGAACCAAATCCGAAGGCCGGATGGTTCTTATATTAAGTTTGACAACAATGCCGCGGTAATAATAAACGAGGCTATGGAACCCAGGGGAACCCGTATATTTGGTCCAGTGGCCAGAGAACTTCGACAGCGTAATTTTATGAAGATCGTAACTCTCGCTCCGGAAGTGTTCTAATTAATAATTATAAGAAGAGGAAACCAGGATGGGCTTGCATGTCAAAAAAGGTGATAACGTCATACTGCTTTGCGGTAAAGATAGGGGTAAAAGTGGAAAGATTCTCCATATTCTCTCCCAGGTGATACCCAAAAGAAGAAAAAAAGTACAGGAAAGAAGAGTAATTGTCGAGGGACTTAATTTAGTTAAAAGACATACTCGCGCCCAGGGACAAAGGCTGGGGGGGGTTATTGATAAGACAGCGCCTGTCTATATTTCTAATGTGATGCTGGTCTGTCCTCACTGTAGTAAACCAGCCCGGATGGGTAAAAAGGTGCTGGAGGACGAACGAAAGGTTCGGGTTTGTAAGCGGTGCGCTGAAGTTGTAGACTAATAAGAAGATAAAACAGGAGAGATATGTTATCTAAAGTATTAAAAACGAGACTATTGTTTGTGGTAGGTGTTATTTTTATAGTCGGGGCTGGAGTTGTCTACCGAAACATTGAATTATACTTAATCTTTTTCTTGCCAGGATTAGGCCTCCTTCTAATATGGGCGCATCGGGCAGGTTATTTCTCAGATAAGATAGATTGGCATGATTCAAAAGAAGGAAAGGATAGTTGTAAGAAAATATTGTCATTAATACTTTTATTTTAAATGAGGTTGATTATGGCGAGATTAAAAGAAAAATTTAATAGTGAAATTGTTCCGGCTATGGAAAAAGAATTTAATTATGGAAATCGCTGGGCAGTCCCTCGATTGGAGAAGATTGTGGTCAATATGGGTGTGGGGGAAGCCAGTAAGAATATAAAGCTGTTGGATTCTGCTGTGGAGGAGATCGCTCAGATTACCGGACAGCGGCCGGTAAAGACTTACGCCAAAAAATCTATTGCCGGGTTTAAACTTCGGGCTGGAATGCCGGTGGGCTGTAAGGTTACTCTCAGGGGAGAAAGAATGTACGAGTTTCTGGATCGTTTGATTAATGTTGCCTTACCCAGGGTTCGTGATTTTAGAGGACTGTCGGGCAAAGCCTTTGACGGTCGTGGTAATTATACGGTTGGTATTACGGAGCAGATTATTTTCCCTGAGATTAATTATGACAAGGTAGAACGCTTTAATGGAATGGATATTTGCATAGTTACTTCTGCCAGGACAGATCGTGAGGGAAAGGAATTTCTACGCTTATTTGGTATGCCGTTTAAAGATTAGCAGATTACAACATACAACCTATTGAAAGAGGTAAGTAAATAATGGCCAAGCTCTCGCTGAAAATCAAAGCACAACGTCCACCTAAATTTAAGGTAAGGACTTATAGCAGGTGTCCTCTTTGTGGACGTCCTCGGGCTTTTCTTCGCCGCTTTGGTATGTGTCGAATATGTTTTAGAAAGCTGGCCTTAGAGGGAAAAATCCCTGGTGTAGTTAAGGCTAGCTGGTAACAGACAATTAAATTACCAGTTATACTCAGCACGGTCATAAATAGTGATTTTGAACAGGTTGTAGGTTGTAAGT
>JASEGY010000377.1 GCA_030019105.1 bacterium
TGCTTCTGCGTAGGATGTTATCCTGACGGAGCTTGCATCCGAACCGCTGACCTTTCACGCGCTAAGTTAGCCACATTCTATCCCTCCGACTTCCTTTTGTCAATGTCTTCCGCCTCCTCAACATAATATGCTGTCAATGTTGGCAGTTCTTCAGTATGGTGTAAATAGTCTTGAACCACGCCAATAAACGCTGATTCAATCGCCTTAACCGTCTTTTTGTCAGCGGTAAACCTCAGATTCTGTCCATATCGCCCTTTCTTTAGATCGATAATGATGGGGAGGAATTCTCGGTCATTGATGACGCCAATGAGATAGCGAAAATTGACCTGATACACGCAAAGTCGAAGTTTCACGACCTCCATCTGAAGGTCAAAAATCGCATGTGTTTCAAGATAGGTTTCCCCTTTTGCCAGTCCTCTTTGCAAAAAGCGTTTGACGTCACTCACTACATCCTGCTCGGTAAGGTAGTGTCTGAGCTTTTTAAGTTGTCGTCGGAATCTGTCCGTAAGAAGAATATATTTCATCACGCTTTCAGGGCATGAGGATAGGTTCTAGTCGGATCATACTGAGTTCCAAGTTGCTTGAGAGTTTGCTGAACCTGTTCTGAGCGAAACGCTTCATGGGCACTCGCCACAAATTCCGGATCAGGTTCTATGTCCAATCGAATATCCCCATTCAGCCATTCTTCGAGGAGACGGATCACGACCGTTGCATAGTTCAGGTGAAACTCTTGACAGGTGTGTTCCACTCGTTCTTTAAACTCTGGGGTCGTCATAACTTCAAGCAATGTCTCTTGTGCCATTGTTGCAACCTCCCATTCTCTTCTATTACTTAAAGGTTGCTCGAAATCCTGGTCATCACTCGAAACATCAATAATGTCAGAAAGTTACAGGACTGAAGTTCTGAAACAACCTGCAAATACTGGCATAGACGATATTATCTCTCAGGATGTCCGATTTTACTGGATGTTCTACAGATGAAATGAGTGAAAAGATTGGGCCTGTTATCCTGTTACCTGGAGCGAGAATCCGCCTAATATCGGGCAACAACAAAGGAGTTATCTCCAAAACTTCCTAATTGCAGGTCGTTTCGGTAACATAGACTTCGAACCACCTGATAGATAAGGGGTTTGAGCGAAACTCTGAAATTTTGAGCAACATTTAACCCTACAGCGACACTTAGTCTCTGCGGCCCCGAAACTAAAGGGACAACGAAATTCATCAAAATAGGACGAAGTCAATGAACTCAATGCTCTAAAAAACTAAGTGTCGCTGTAGGGTTAAGTATTAATTCAAGTAGGACACCAGGAAATAATACGATCGATCCAATAATTTGGTTTTCGATGCTGATGGGCTACTGCAATAATGTAAAGATGATCTTCTTCAATTGAATACAGAATTTTGTAAGGAAACTTATGAACCAGGTATTTCCTTACCTCTCCTCTTTCCACAGACCAAGCTTTAGGATACTTAAAAATTCTCTTGAGGGAGTTCTTTACTTCTTCCCTAAATCTTTTACCTAATCCTGGGTGCTCAAGTTCATAGAATTCAACCGCATCTTCAAACTCATATTTTGCAAGTTCATTGAAGACTACTACTTCATTCCATTTGAATTTGTTGGTAGGCCTCGCAGAAACCAGGTTTCTTGGGACGGTTCATTTTCATCGTTTTTCCTGTGATTTCTTCCGGGCAACTTGTAGTCGCAGAGCTTGCTCTGCTAATCCTACTCAAGCAAAGCAAGCTTTGCTACTACAAACAGTTATCCACATACCCGCAAACTTCACACTAAAGTGAACCATCCCGGTTTCTTGAAGAAACCTGGTTTCTATCCAAACCACTAAAATCAAATGGAATGGAGTACTACTCTCATCTTATATCTTTTCACCAAAGACTTCTTCGACCGGGATACCCTTCAACTTACCACTTCTATATGCAGCAAGCCGTTTTTCAGCCTCAACAGCCCAAATCTCATCAATCTCCTTGTTTGGTTCATCGAGACTCAACAAGAGACCCTCAACGATGACAAACCTTTCTTGGGGCTTTAATCGCAATGCCTTTTCCAATAGGGCCTTACTGGATTCCATCGTCATACCTCCATTTTTTGATTCATACTTCAGACACTTTCTTCAACATTCAACTTGGACGAAACCTACTGCCAACTCAGGCTTTTGTCTGATTACCTTTTCCTCTTCAAATATTAAGCATTCTCGGCAGCAAGAATATAGAAGACAGAATATAGAAGACGGTTTACGTAGCCGCTGTCATAGCAGGTAACTGTAAATAAATTCCAGAAAAACAGTTAGCAATAGTTAGAAACTGTGTTACTAATATTGCATGCCTTATCTTACAAGAAAAGGAGGAAGAAGAGGACGGCCAAGGAAATAATTAATTCGCAGATGACCGGCATACTTGCATCTACGTAAAGCGTCTTCTGAAATCCCCCCAACCTACAAATTCTATCTTGAAAAGGCAATAGTAACTTGAAAGATAAACTGTTAGGATGATTTCTTATGTTTCTTATCTACGTCCCCCATGTTTCTTCCGCGGGTTCGCTACTGACCTGCTGGCTAAGCTTTGGTCAGGTGGAACTTGAACCACACAGGTTCTCATCCACTGGGTAACATTGGCGAATTTCATGGACTTCCGCCCAATCCCAACGCCTCGGATTTATCTTGGCACGAGCAGCGATTTGTTAGGTGCTCTATCGGCTTAATTTTGAACTGGTGAGTCGATTTAAGCTGACGCCAGATTCTGCTGCCTGGATTGCAAGACTTCGATGGACCTCTGGCAGTGTGCGCACCATAAATTTGCCGCTATACCTCTTGCAAGCAATTGCCTCAGGTAATGGTTCGCTATTCTCTTGCATATCTTTCACAATATCTGCAACTACTTTACGAATGCCTTTTAGGGCTGTTTCTGGTGTTCCAGCCAGCCAACTTAAGCTAGGAAATTCTGTACACAAACCTACATATTCATTGTCATCTTCCGACCAAGTCACTCGGTAAGTATAATGATCATCTTTCAGTGCCATAATCCACCTCCAACCTTTCAATAGCCTTAAGCACCTGTTTAACTTGATATGCTTTGGCCTTTCCTTTATACTATTACCCCGCAACATTTGCGTTGTCCGCGAGAATGTTACGATTGCGAATTGAAATTGGAAATTAGAAATTAGGCTTTCACGCTTTTCCTAATTTCCAATTTCCAATTTCAGCGTTCCATAATCCGCAATCTGCAATCCAAAATTGGTTTGGTTGCGGCCAGAGGCCGCGCTAAGATTTATGATTCTGAATATTCACTCGTGGATCACCTTGCCACGGTGTTTTGTATACTCGGTGACTGCTTCCACCTTGACGAGCTTTCCCAAAATAAGAATCACAAATTTTGCACAAATTACTGAACCTAACATCTTTGGGATTGCACTTTATCTGTGTAAGTATATCTTCAATCTTGGTCATGTCTATATAGTATCATTATTGATATCTTTGTCAAGAAGTTTTTTTGATTGAGAGTTTCGTCGCAAATGGATTAAAGCACATAATGAGGCAGTTGAGCAGTGCCCGAAGGGCATCTGTTCCAACTCCTGGTTCTCCCCGAAGCGAAGCGAGGGGAGAACATATTATTGAGCAGTTTTCTGGATAATATCAGAAATTTTTGGCCCCGTCAAGAAAATAAAAAAT
>JASEGY010000378.1 GCA_030019105.1 bacterium
AAGCCTGAACTCCAAAGGATATCCAACCCCAAAATCTTTTTCTTAACCACTATATTTATGGGAAATGAGAAATGGGGAGGTATCTTGATTTACTTCCTATTTCCCATTTCTTACTTCCTATTTACCCGAGATGGTTATGGAATAAGCCTTAAGGCTATCTTCAGGTAAGGAGGTTAACGTTTCTTCCTCTTCCCAGGGTTTTATTAACCTCATCCGAATTTACCGGATTTCCGGTTCCGATCCTCTGGTCAGACCTTCCGAAATCCGATTCCTCCAGGCCCCGATTAAGGTTTGGCTCTTTTATTCCCATCTGCGACAGGAAACCTTCTTGGTCAACCTCTCTTCTCTCCTTTGCCCGTTCAACCATTTCACTCGCCAGCGGTGGCGGCGCTGAATTCCTTCCTAATAACACCGGCATTTAGGGTCCCCTCCCTTCTCCTAAGGTCTTATCAGGCCATCTTGATTTCTTACTGCGACCGTTGCTGTCATCCTTGAATATACGACTGGACCTTTTTTAAACGAAATACCATGATAAGTATACCATGTTAGGATAGATTTGTCAAGGGTAAAAATTCAAAAATCAGCCAAAAGAAACCGGGTTTCTTGAAGAAACCCGGTTTCTAAGCGTGAAAATTCAAAAATATAGCTGCACCCAGGATTAAAAAGAAAATAGAGGCCGCATACATCATAGACACGGTTTCTTTAATCCGGAGCGAAGAAAAAGGATTGATCTTATCTCCAATTAGAGGTCTGGTTGAAGGAAGTCCCTGGTAGTAATTCAAGCCTCCAAGCTGAATACCCAGGGCGCCGGCTACAGCCGCCTCAGGTATGCCGGCATTAGGACTGGGATGATTCTTTCTATCCCTTAAGATAGTTTTTACACTCCTGATAGCGGCTTTACCTGTCACGCCTGCTGCCAGCGGTAAGAGCATGCCCGCTATTCTGGCCGGTATAAAATTGGCTAAATCATCCAACCTGGCCGAAGCCCAACCAAATTGGGCATATCTTTCGTTCTTGTAGCCAACCATAGAGTCAAGGGTATTAATCGCTTTATAGGCCAGGGCCAGAGGAGCGCCCCCTATGAAGGCATAAAAGAGCGGGGCAATAACACCATCAACCGTATTCTCAGCCACACTTTCCACGGATGCCCGAACTATCTCAGCTTCACTTAACCTCTCTGTATCCCTGCCGACCAACAGGGCAACCTGGCTTTGGGCCTGGCTCAAATCACCTCTTTCTATTGCCCGGTAAACTCCAAGAGCGGCTCCTGCCAGGGACCTGATCGAAAGGGTGGTAAAAATAACCAGGATATTTGCCGGATGATAGATGAAAGGAGAAAGAAGAAGAGCCAGGGAAAGTAAAAGATAAGTTACTCCGTAGACCAGACATACAACGAAAAGAGTAAGACAGACCCCCGCCTTCTTCTCGGAAAGAAAAAAACTTCGACTAAGACCCTCTCCCCACTCAATGATCTTTCCGATGGCCCTGACCGGATGGGGCATCCGGAAAGGATCACCAATGGCCAGGTCAATTAAAAAGGCAATAACAACAGATGCATTTTCCATGTTACTCCGTAACTGCTCAGGTTGTCAGGTTCAAAGGTTCACGGTTCACGGTTAGTCGCCTTGCGTTCCTGGTATGGTATGCTTTCCGAGTCAATTAGCATGCCGGTTGCCAAACCTCAATATCCAATCTTCATCGCTCTCTAACCTTGAACCGTGAACCCTGGAACTGTGAACCTGAGCAGTTACCTTACTCCGTGTCTTTGTGTCCTCGTGGTGAATATACCAACTATTCTTTTCTTTGTCAATCAAAAAGCTTGACAATATTTAGAAAATTTATTACACTAACAGGTAAGCGTTCAGGAATCAGGAATCAGGAATCAGGAATCAGGAATCAGGAATCAGGAATCAGGAATCAGGAATCAGGGATCAGGGATCAGGGGTCAGAATAAAAAAGCTACTACTCAGTGGGGTCTATTCTGACTCCTGACTCCTGACTCCTGACTCCTTCAACCCCAAAATCTCTTTCTTGACCACTATACTTATGGAGGTAAAATAATGAAACTCAAGCTTGGTTTACCCAAAGGCAGTCTTCAGGAAGCTACTATAAAGATGTTTACCATGGCCGGATTTAATATCTCGGTTAGCTCCCGGTCTTATTTTCCTGCTATCGATGATGAAGAGATAGAAGCAATGCTTGTCCGGGCTCAAGAGATGGCCAGGTATGTGGAAGAGGGTCTCCTGGATGTGGGCTTGACCGGCCAGGATTGGATCGCGGAAAACAGGGCCGATGTGGTTGATGTGGCTGAACTTGTCTATGGCAAGCAGAGATTGAATCCGGTCAGATGGGTTTTAGCTGTTCCTCAAGACTCTGAAATCAATACCCCTTCTGATCTCCAGGGGAAGCGTATTGCCACGGAGTTGGTTAATGTAACCAAAGATTATCTAACCAAACATGGAGTAGAGGCCGATGTTGAATTTTCCTGGGGGGCAACAGAGGTAAAGGCCCCGGCCTTAGCCGATGCCATTGTTGAGTTGACCGAAACCGGCAGCACTATTAGGGCCCATAACTTGCGAATCATAGATACAGTAATGGAATCAACTACTAAACTGATTGCTAACAAGAAGTCGTGGGAGGATAAACCCAAACGGGAGAAGATGGAAAATCTGGCCCTCCTTTTGAAAGGGGCTCTGGCTGCCGCCTCTAAGGTAGGACTCAAGATGAATATCCCGGCCGATTCTGTTGACACTGTTATTTCTCTTTTGCCGGCCTTAAGAAAGCCGACCATTTCATATCTGAGTGACCCAAATTGGGTGGCCGTGGAAACCATCATCGAGGAAGAAGTTGTGCGAAGACTCATCCCGGAACTTAAACGTGTCGGGGCAGAAGGAATCGTAGAATATCCGCTGAACAAGATTATCTATTAAAAGGTAGCCATTCACGGCTTGAAATTAGAAATTAGAAATTGGAAATTAGAAATTGGTGAAAAAGATGAAGCGAGTCTATGAGTTAGATGTTTAGGCCTTGATCATCGTTTCGGCAATGGGATCAATTTTGTAGTGGTCGAGCTTGCTCGACATTACGGCAGAGCAAGCTCTGCAACTACAACACCCAATTTGGTCAAGCACTTTTTGCCGAAACGATGACCATCGCCAAGCATCACCACCTCATAGACCTACAAGATGGAGGAGAATGATGAGCTTTCTAACTTTATTTATTTTATTTCTTGCCTTGGTTTTATTTGTTATCCCGGTCTGCATCATTGGGATAGGAACTGTTTTGACGTATCTCTTTCCCATAACTATCTTTCAAGGGGCCATAATTTGTTTGGTCATCGTAGCCACAGCGGCTATTATGGTAACTCTCTTTTTTGTGGGGAGCGCACTGACACCTTTTGCACCCATGTTTAACCGAGCTTCTAATTATGATAAGGAAGATGAAGACGAGGATTACGACGATGAAGAGGACTCGGGGGAAACATCATATCTCCCTCAAAAGAAGGTAGGACGAAATGACCCCTGTCCTTGCGGGAGTGGCAAGAAGTATAAATATTGTTGTGGAAAATAAGATGATCCAAACTAAGTTTATTCGGGAAATGATTACCTATACGGGTGAGCAGTTACGGTCTCACTACATTGTAACAATCTTGTCGATGGGGCCTTTAATCCTATCAGTT
>JASEGY010000379.1:0-591 GCA_030019105.1 bacterium
CTGAACTCCAAAGGATAGCCAACCCCAAAATCTTTTTCTTAACCACTATAGTAGCGGATGCGCACCCGTCCCTGACAACTGACAACATATCAATCTTACCACAAAGGAAGACCCAGGTCAATATGATTTTTTTCTGCAGCACCTATTGTGATTGATGCTGATAAAATTATAGTTGCATTAATAAATATTTTATGCTATCATTTAAGGGAGGTGGTAAAATGAACGATACATTAACATACCAGGGACTTATTGGTTCTGTGCATTTTAGCCCGGATGATGATGTTTTTTATGGAAAAATAGAGGAGATAAACGATCTCGTAACTTTTGAAGGACATACCCCAGAAGGGCTTATTAAGGCGTTTCAGGAGGCAGTAGATGATTATATCAGCCTTTGTGTCGAGTCGGCTAAGGAGCCTGAAAGGCCATTCGCCGGCAGAAACCAGGTTTTTCCGAGGAACCTGGTTTTTCAGGGTTCACGGTGATCGTAGCGCAGCAGTAGGGATAAGGGCTTGCATTCTTGAACCTCCCGCAGGGTAACTACTCAGGTTATCAGGTTCAAAGGTTCGAGGTTCACGGTTAGTTGCCTACTCA
>JASEGY010000379.1:658-3675 GCA_030019105.1 bacterium
AAGTTAGGAACTATAGCTCTTAAGATAAATATTTTGGGGTAAGCGAATTCAAGATAGGCTATATAGCTTTCGGAGTTAATCCTTTAGGATTTCATTACTTATGAAAGGCTAAAGCCTAAACTCCAATCTTCAACCAACCCCAAAATCTTTTTCTTAAGCACTATATGAACCTGAGTAGTAGTTACCCCGTAGGTTTGAAACCTGCGGGAGGTTGTGTCCCCAGTTTGTTGTTGCGCTACACAACAGGAGGTTAGTAATATGACTTTGAGTTCTATCCAAAAACGTTATCGGCTTACTTGGCTGCTGCTTCTCCTGGCTTTTTTGCAGGCGGTTGGTTGTGCCGTCAATCCTGTGACCGGGAAGAAAGAACTTCTGCTTATGTCGGAATCCCAGGAGATAGCTGTCGGAAAACAGTACTACCCTATTTACACCCAGGCGTCTAACGGTCTCTTTCAGGATGATGGACTTCAGGAATATGTGAACAAGACAGGCAAACGGCTGGCTCAGTTAAGTGATCGGCCCAACTTAGATTACGAATTTAATGTGGTCAATAGCTCCGAGGTCAATGCCTATGCCCTGCCAGGGGGAAAGATCAGTATTACCAGAGGGCTTCTCTCCCGGATGGAAAATGAAGACCAAATGGCGGCGGTTTTAGCTCACGAAATAACCCATGTGGCGGCCCGGCATTCAGCGCAGGCTTATACCAAAAGTATAGCCGCCAATTTAGTTCTTTCCCTTGGACAGTATTACCTGGAAGCAAAAAACGTCAAATACCGCGAATACTATGCCACGGCCGGGGCATTGGCCGCTAATCTGGTTTTTCTTAAATACAGCCGGGACAATGAAAGGGAGGCAGATGAATATGGGATGGAGTATATGATCAAGGCCGGCTACAACCCGGCAGGCATGGTGCAGACAATGGAGATACTTCAGGGCCTCAGTAAGAAAGAGCCGTCAAAGTTGGAAACCATGTTCCTGAGCCATCCGCCGAGTTCAGAAAGGGTAGTGGCCGCTAAAAAAAGGATTTCTTCGCAGCAGAAAGGATTGCCTTTTAAACAGGAAGAGTTTAAGAATAAAACAGCGTATATGAACTCCCTCGCTAAAGCTTATGAACACTACGATAAAGGAAACGAATTGGCCAACAAAGAAAAATTTGAGGAAGCAGTAGTAGAATTAAAGGAAGCAGCCGGGTTGGCCCCAAAAGAGGCGCTTATTCAGACTACTCTTGCGGCGGCCTACTTTGGCCGGCAGCGGTATGATGAGGCCTCCTCTTCTCTTAGCCGCTCACGTTCGCTTTACCCTGATTTATTTCTTACCAGACTGTTGGGGGGACTTGTCTACCATGAAACTAAAGAGTTTAATGCTTCTATCGAGGAGCTGAAAACAGCGGACAATTTGGTCCCGGACAATCTTACCGTCGTCTTTTATCTGGGAAGAAATTATGAAGAAAAAGGCAACCGGCAAGCAGCGGCTGATTACTACAAAAAGGTATTGGAACTAACTAACAAGGGAGAAAAGGCAGAGTATGCTTACCAGAGGCTGGTAGAATGGGGAGAGATAACGCCGAAGAAGTAATTGTAAGCGTTCAGGAGTCAGGAATCAGGGTTCAGGAGCCAGAAGTCAGGAGTCAGGAGTCAGGAATCAGGAGAAAGATGTGATCCTGATCCCTGATAAAGGAGTATTAAAATGAACTGTTGTAATTGGTGTCCTAAGCATAATAATTGTGGAAGACAGTGGGTTATGGGACAGAAGAATATGGGGCAGAGTTGCTGTGCTGAATGTCCGGAATATTACGTCTGCTTGCAAGAGAATAGATTGGCCAGATGGGAAATTATTCATCCAGACATGGTTATTCCGCTGGCTAACAAGGCTTGTTAATCAACCGGCCATAATCATCTCTAAAGGAAGAGCAGATAGTCTCTCTAACCAACAATAACAAAGATAAGACCAAGCACAAGGCCTAATAAAGTACAATCCACCAGCATACCCATTACAATTCTTTTGACATAATCCTTTTGCTCAATATGCGCATAACGGGCATCAAACAATCGCGGTTTACAAAGGACGTTTTTCTTAACCATAAGGATCACCTCCATTCGTGATTTGTGGTTAGAATAAACGTAATTGCTCAATAAAGTGCGGAACTCTCGCAAAGACGATAAGTCTTCACGGAATGTTGAAATTAGAAATTGGAAATTGGGCCTTCATACTTTCCAATTTCCAATTTCTAATTTCTAATTTCGAGCCGTAAACGGCTGCCTACTTTCCACAAGATATTGAGCAATTACAAATAAACTGATCCACGATTCACGATCCACCAGCATCTATTCTTTATTATTATTGGTTTTATCGTCATATTGAGAATAGAGCCATTGATCGATCTTCTCTTTACTGAACCGCCAGGAATTACCCACCTTATAGGCCGGCAGGGCTCCCCTCTTACACATCCGGTAGATACTCATCTCATGTACCCTGAGATAATCAGCCACTTCCTTGACAGTCATGTAAGGGCTTTTTTTCTTGCTCATAACTAACAACCTCCTTTTAATTTAATAAACAACAGCTTTCTATCAACTAAAATTACTATTACTATTTATAGTATAGCATGAATATCGCATATTGTCAACATCTCGCTAATATTTTTTGTAAGCGTTCAGGTATCAGGTATCAGGTATCAGGTGTCAGGTGTCAGGGAGAAGAGAAAGATGTGCCACACCTGACACCTAATATCATCTACCTCTCGAATCCGCGTTGAGCCTTAAGATTTTACTTGACCAAATGAGGGATATATTGTATACTAACGGCAGTCAGTAGTTAATTATTTGCTCTGCCTACTGATCAATGGAGAGATGCTGGAGTGGCTGAACAGGCACGCCTGGAAAGCGTGTGACGGGGAAACTCGTCCGAGGGTTCGAATCCCTCTCTCTCCGCCAGATAATTTTAGAGCCTGAGAGAGGCCAAACTATAGCTTTTAAGATAATGTTTTTGGGGTAAGCGAACTCAAGACAGGCTGTTCA
>JASEGY010000037.1 GCA_030019105.1 bacterium
CGAAGAAGTTCTCATTCTTTGAACTCCAGATCATAACCAATTTCAATATGGACTCCACTGATCCGGCCATCTTTATTTTAGCTGCTCAATCTCATCTGCGGGATAGACTTGCCCGTTCTTTCCTGAACTCTTTCAATCAACGCATCCAATTGAGATATCACCTTATCCCTCTCCAAAAAGACGAAGTAGAACCTTACCTCAACCATCACCTGTCCCTTCAAGGTTGTCAAAAGTCACCCTTTTCTCAAGCAGCTATAGATGCTATTTACAAAAACACCGGCGGTGTACCCCGGCTTATTGGCTCTTTGGCTCTCAAAACAATGATCAAAGGCTCTTTCGATGCCGCCGACGTTTTAACTGAAGAACATGTCTTTGCCGCTACTTACGAACTTTAAAGAAGGAGGATTTGCCATGGAAATCTACAAACTCTACATAGGTATTGAAGGAGAAAACGGCTGCTATTATATTGCTGCCTTAGACGATCAAGGCTCAGTTGTGATTAAGAACCAACTCCCTATAATTGCTTCCAGTGAGGCTATCATTAAATATTTCTCGGCCATCAAAGAGGCCTTTGACGCCTCTTTAAAAATTGCCTTATGCCAGGAACTTGTTATCGAACCTTCTCTGCTTTCGACCCTCGAAAGAATCCATGGCCCGGTAAAATTAGTGGAGGAGTCTTTGCTTTACTCCACCGATTTTATTCCTGCTGATTCTTTCTATGTCGACAACCCTTATCGTCGCGCCATACACTTGGCTATCCTTAGAAGTCTGGCTGAATAAGACAACGGCCCATAGAGATTTCTCACTTATGGCTACCCCTTTCCCTTTGGGGTAGCCTTTTTTCTCTCTCAGGATATTTTCAAGAGAGAAATTGAACTTACCAGAGAAGTAGAAGTAACGCTAATCTGAGTAAAGATGGGCCAAAATATTCCTTTAAATACTACCCTCTCAGAATTATTTAATCCTTCTAACACCTTTATTTCAGCCCGATTTCCGGGCTAATTTATTCCTTAAATTGAAGGAAATTTATTGTTCAAAATTACACCGCCTTCGATACTCTCGCCCATCTCTCCAATGTTAGAGGTAGAATCGTGAATGTCTTTGTCGAGCATTCAGGGTTCAGGCAGTACATCCGCTCTGCATCTGTTTGCCTCTCCTTTCCACCGGCGTCTTTGAAGCTTCGGCCAGGCCGCACCTCTTTAGGGGCCACCCTGGAGCTCCCACAGTCCGGACAGCACAGCTTTTCCTGCGTTTCTCCTTCCACTATTCTGCCCAACCGCATCTGCTTACGTCTTTTCTCCTGCTTCTCGTATACCCGCTCAATCTTCACGTCTCTTCTGTACTTGCCCTTCTTTTCGGCGGGCTTGTTGCGAATTGCTTCGCAGTAACTCTTGATCTCTTCGTAAGCCTTCACCTGATGTTCGCCCACATGGCCTTCTCCCAAACATTCCTCTACCTGAAGCATCAATTTTTCTATCAGTAATCGGCACCCTTCAAAAAAGCAAAAAAGTAGTTAACAGTTTGAAGGGTTTTAGGGGTACAGATAAAATTTTCCAATGTCTCCAAGTCCCTGATTCTTCAAGGGCTTGGCTATTATGAAAATTTTTTTTAACATTCTCGAACCTTTCAAACTGTTAACTGGATTTTGAAGGGTGCCAGATAATCTCGATTATATTGATTTTCCACCCCTTTTCGGCTCAGGAGTTTTCTCATTTTGGTCCGCAAGAACAGTCCATCCATATCCTTCATGCCCAGACGGACACAGCTGCTTGTTATACTTTTCACCAATCCTTCTTCTACCAGTTGTTCGGCTATCTCTTTATCCGTCCTGTGCCAATCAGATACCACTATTTCGGCTATCCTCTGCTTAACCGTGGATTTCGACAGGGGGCCATCTGTTTTTGTTAATTTTTAAGCCTATGAATAATCAGTGCTTAGGGTATCTTGCGACATTCTGGCCAATCGTCTACAATGCCCCCCCAATGCCCCAAAAACTCGTTTTTGACCTCGCAAAGCCCATTTCTGAAATTTTCGAAGGTGAACCTAAAATCCGCAAGACGAGTATCCATAGGCGGTTAAAAATTAGAATTTTTCTGAAAAGGGGTGTCGAAATCCACGCTATAGAGCTAAATCCAACAAATGTTATTCTTCACTTCCTGAGAAGTATGTTCATAGAAAAATCTCGTAAGACGTCTATTACACTCATGTAGGGGAAGTTGCTTTGAGAGAAGTATTCCAAAGTGGCTTTTTCCTCTCTGGATACATTCCTTATGTAACCTTGTAAAATCACCCTTATTAAAAGTAAACACCGCTCTACCTTGAGAAATAGCATAAGCTAACTGTTGAGAATCTGAGATGCCCCAGTTTTGAACTTCGTGTGCACTAATTACATCATAACCTCTTGATCTTAAAGCAATAGCAACTTTTTTATGCACGTCCTCATCAAGATAAAGTCTTATCATTTATTCAAGCTCTCGATCAATCTCTTCTTTATTGTCAAAGTAATAACTCAGGACATCAAAAAACTGTGCAGGTTCTACGTTAGGGTAGCCTTCCAATATATCTTCCATACTCATCCCAAAGCGATAATGATTAACAATAGAAGCAACCGGAATGCGTGTACCTTTTATTACCGCTTTCCCTTCGTATATCTCAGGATCTTTTGCGATATATAGATGTTCTGTGCGATGTTCTGTGCTTATAATAGAAGACATTATTTACCTCCTGAGTAGTATAGCTCTTAAGATAAATATTTTGGGGTAAGCGAATTCAAGATAGGCTATATAGCTTTCGGAGTTAATCCTTTAGGATTTCATTACTTATGAAAGGCTAAAGCCTAAACTCCAATCTTCAACCAACCCCAGAATCTTTTTCTTAAGCACTATAGTTACTTGTGTTCTATCTTTTATGGAAAGTCTTCACTCCGCCCACAACCTTGCCCGCTTCATCATGCAGCAGAGCAGTATTACAAACCACAGGGACTTGAACTCCATTTACTTCTATCGTGGTAGGCTCATCAAGTATATCCTCCTGGTTTTCAATAGCCCGTTTCAACTCACATTGGGGGGTGCCGCACTGCTCACTTTTAAATATCTTCTGACAGGCCATACCAATAGCTTTTTCGGCCGGTACTTCGGTTATTCTCTCGGCGGCTTTATTAAAACTGGTGATGATCATCCGTCTATTAGTGGTAAAGACCCCCTCGGGAATACAGTCAAGAATGGTCTCTACCGAAACCTTTTCCCCTCCTGTTCCCCGGGTTAAATCGAGAGATTCTATCGGTTGAGCAGGGTAAACCAGGAATCGGCAAAGCTCATCTCCCCGGGCCCGACATTCCAATTCTTCACAACTCATCGGAGATTGGCTAACCCTGGACACGGCCCGGGCCAGATACCCTCTTGTAAAATTATCCTGAGGATATTCACTTTCTTTGTAACTCTCGATTAACCCTGAACCGGTAAAGAGAAGCTCAAAATTTTTCCGATCGACCTTAAGCAAATTAAGTTCACCCAAACCCTGCTCTTTAAAGGTGGTTAAGTAAGTCTTCAGATCACCCTCTACCCGGCCGGCAAATCTCTCGCCGGCTTTGACCATGGCTGCTTCCGAGAAGCCGGCCTCAGAGGCAAAGTCCCTTAACATATCTCCCAGGAATTCTCTTGGAACTAAAGATAATTTTTCTGCCTTCTCCTTGATCAGGTCTTCCATCAATTTTGTGCTCCAGCCACCCATGATCTCTACCCCTTTTGGCTTGGCTTCATATAGGCTGCCTTCGACCTCAGCCAGCCCGGTGGCATTAAATATCACCTCCAGGTTAGGCAGGTTAATGAAGTCAATAAAATGTGTAGAAGTTGGGATGTTGAGATTTTTAGCCAATTTTATTCCCGGGGCATCCTCATCCGGGTCAACTACCCCCAGGATATTTATTTCCTCCTTATCTTTAAGCAGCTCTATAATTTGAGCCCCGCCGATCACGCTGGTTTTCTCCCCTCTACCGGCTCCAACTATGAGAACGTTCATTAGCTTTTTTCCTTTTATATTAATCATCTTGTTTACCTCCAAGAAATTATATTCTCTCGCAAAGTCGCAAAGAGTGTATCCTCTTCAAATTTAATGGGTATCTGTTGTAAGTTGTAAGTTGTAAGTTGTAAGTTGTAGATTCGCTGGTGTGAGGATTAACTTACAACTTACAACCTACAACCAGATACACCAATAGATTTGAAGAGGATACCAAAGAGTTTATATCTTTTTATTCTTTGCGCCTTTGCGCCTCTGCGAGAGATATTTTTTTATCCGAAAGCCTTCTTAATTGCCGGTATAAAGGACTTTAACCCCTTCATTTCCGATAACCATTCTACATTCACCCAGCACGTGCCTGGCATTACGAAGCTTATAGATCTCTATGCTTCGCTTTCTCTTGGCTTTGTCCCCAATTATCCTGAGGATCATAATCCCATCAACCAATGATTCTTCCACCCCAAATTTACTTACCTGTTCTGTCCCCATTGGGGTCCGGCTAACAAAAAGAGCAGTAGTCCCAAGTCCTTTCAAAAGATTAGTTAACTGGGCCGCTTTTTCAGTAACAAGATATGGCTGTTCACTAACCTGGTGCAAAAGACAGGGGAGAGAATCAACCACAATTCGTTGGGCCCCTGTTTCAGTCACTATCTTTTTGATCTTCAGCAGGTGTTCATCCAGATTAAGATCAGAAATAGATGAATAAATAATCTTAATCTTACCCTCTTTTATCAAGGGGGCAAAATCCCAACCAAAGCCCCTGGCAATATTTATAATCTGGTCAACTGTTTCTTCGTACAGAAAGAGGATGCCGGGCTCATCATATTCAGTGGCCCCGCTATAAAGGTATTTTAAAGAAAAAGTAGTCTTCCCTGAGCCGGCGGTACCGGCCACCAGAAGGCTTGTTTGAGAAGGAAGCCCTCCCCCCAGAAGTTTATCCACACCCGGCATGCCTGTCTTGAGTATCCTTCTCCTTATTTCCGGGGTCTGGGAGATGGATATTTGCCTGGGAAAGATATTTATCCCTTCTTCACTGATTATATATGAATGCTTGCCCGAGAAAAAATTGCTTCCCCTCATCTTAATCACACTCAGGTACCGCATAGGCAGTTCAGTATCACACACATTCTCCAGCCGGATAATCCCATCTGCTACCGCAAATTCCGGCTCCTGTTCTATTTCTTTCTCGCTGTATTCTCCGATCAGGAAAGTAGTACATTTCCAAACAGCCATCTTGACTGCCAGATCGTAGACAAATTCCCTTAAACCATGTACGGAAGGGGCCAGATCATGGATAGCCTTAAAACTATCAATAACGACAAAAGTCGGCCGAATTTCTTTGATGAAATTGAGGATAACATCCACGGTTTTAGGTAATCCTTCGTTTCTGATAGTTGTGCCAATATCAGCAAAGAAGACGGATTTGCCTACCTTTTCAGGCAAAAAGAACTTAAACTGCTGTTGATATCTAACTACCTTGACCGTGGGCTCTGAAAGGGTAGTGATATAAAGCCCTTTGGTTTCCGGCGCAGCATTATAAAACATCATTTGCTGGAGAAGGATGGTCTTGCCCGTCCCCGGAGTTCCCGCCACAACATTGACCGAATAGATCGGCACCCCTCCTCCAAAGATCATATCCAGGTTCTCTATCCCTGTCTTTATTCTATCCATTCAGTTTCGCCTCCTAATATTAAGTTTCGAGTTTCGAGTTTCGAGTTTCGAGGGCGATGATCATCGTTTCGGCCAGTGAGACTCGCAACCTTACCTTCCCGAAAGCTTCAAGCTTTCGGGAAGGTCGCTATTAGCCGAAACGATGATCAATGCCGTTTCGAGTTAATCCGAAACCCGAAACTCGAAACCGTACGAGTTATCCTATCTTACTGGCCTTCTCTTTCACCTCTTTTACTCTTGGTTCCCATTGTTGGATGATGATATCTCCGGTGATAGAAGCAAAGACACCAAAAAGTTGGGCCAGGAAATCCTCAAAGCCTTCTTTGATCTGGGAAGGAGTGAGACCTGAACAGTTCTCTAAGAGCTTCTTTATCTCCAACCCCTTATCCGAAATCTCTATATGCCCAATGAAAGGATGCTTCATTTGCACGTCGTAAATAGCCGCTTCTATCAAGGCATTATTGGTCATCACCCCGATCATCCTGGATGAGCTCTCCCAGATGAGATTAACTAAATCCTGGTATAACTCGATTATAGCTTCTTTTTCTAAAGTAGATGACATAATTTTTTTTTACTCCCGGTAGTAAGCCTTATTAACCATGATTCCTTGTTTAGACTCGATGGTGAAAGGAAAAGGCCTCGGGTCATAAGAACACCCTCGAACTTTTTGTAAGCGAAGGTATTTCTTCGGGACCCCCCCTTTTTCTTCGGACAGATAAAGGTCCACACTTAAATCATAGGCATTGGTTAGAGAATACCTTTCCTTTGATTCAAGGGTATGCGCTAAATAGAGGTCCATAAGCACGATTCCTTCGGCCCGCATACGACGGTTTTTGGCATAGATCATACTTACAAAGTCTTGAGGCGAGTAGTTTATCGCCAGGGAACTGAGGGAGTCAATGACTATCCTGACCGGTTTCTCTATCTTTGAGACAGCCTGACTTAAGATATAAATAAGCTCCTCGGGATCAGACAGGTCAGCCACAGAATATTCTTCTTTACTATCTATTGAAAAGGCGTCAATAAACATAAATCGTTTGCTTCGTTCATAAGCCGATGCCCCAAAACCAAAATTAACCAGGTTTTTCCTGATTCGGTTTACCGGCTCATCAGCCGCTACAAGAAGAGCTGATTCTCCTTTCCTGAGGCCTTGAACGAGGAATTGAAAGGCAAAGGTAGTTTTACCTGCCCCCTGATCTCCCCTGACCAACCAACTTGTGCCAAAGGGAAGGTCTTCGCTTAGAGTGCCGGCCAGAGGGGCAAAGCTTATTTTTTGATTTTTCATAGATTTAACCTCCAATAGCAATTCAAAAAAACATTCTTTCTATTTATATCACAAGAAATAAGATAAGTCAAGAAAATTTAACACGGTAACGGTAGTGAAATAGCCTTTAACGATAATCAAGGCCGCTGGTAAGCGTTCACGGAACGCTGAAATTAGAAATTGGAAATTGGAAATTGGAAATTGGAAATTGGGCCTTCATACTTTCTAATTTCGGCGATGGTCATCGTTTCGGCCAATAGCGCTTAACCAAATTTAGTTTGATGGGTGTTGTAGTTGCAGAGCTTGCTCTGCCGTAATGTCGAGCAAGCTCGACCACTCCAAAATTGATCCAATGGCCCAAACGGTGAACAACGCCCTAATTTCCAATTTCTAATTTCAAGCCGTGAACGGTTACGGCCGCTGTAAACATCTCTGCACCAAAACCCTTAGTTTGCGAGCCAGGCTTTCCTGAATATCAATTCCGCCATGCAGACACATTTCATGACAGCAAAAACATTTGATACAGCGATCATAATTGATGAGAAGACGACCGGCCCTCTCTGAAATCGCCTCTGCCGGACAAACCCGGCGGCATATCCCGCATTTAGTACATTTGTCCTGATTAATGACAGGCTTGATCCAAAAAAGCTTCAGAAGGGGTTTGAACTCGCGGAGAAGAATAAGTCGTCTGGCTAGAGAAGGAGGTGGGGAAAAGTCATCGATTTTAACCTCTTCTATCCTTGGGCCCAGGATGGTGATCTTGTCCGGATCAGCCTCTCCCAGTTTTCGGGCTGCTGCGATTCGGGTAGTTTCAATCCGGAGGGGATCAAAACCTACGATACTTGAAGCCACGACATCAAGGGCCACCATATCCTGAGAAGCCAATATAAGCCCGATTTCTTTGGGATTACCTTGCTGCGGACCGGCGCCATCCATGCCGACGACCGCATCCATTAGGGTTAGTTTGACCTTAGGGGCCAGATAGGCGAAAATATCGACCAGGGCATCTGCAAATTTGTCCGGCTGAGGGAAAAGACGATGGTATTCGGATTTAAGTGGTCCGGGAACCAGGCCGTATAGGTTTTTGATGCCCATGGTAAGCAGGGTTAAGATGTGGGTCTTTAACTTAGGCAGAGAGATAATTACATCGACTTCCAGGGCTGGTTTAACCAAATAGAGGGTCTTGAGCACCCTGCCGGATGGATTGTCAATCCTGACCGGTTTTTCTTTTTCAAACTGAAGTATTTCTGCGCCGGCCTCAAGCGCAGCTTGACCAATACCCGTAACTTGAAATAATTCCTCAGTATTGGCAAAAGGGGTTCCAGGACTGTCTCCCACTAAGGGCAACCCTCCGGCTTCTTTGACCAACTTGACCATGGCCTTGACAATAGCTGGATGAGTAGTAACTGCCCGGTCCGGCGGCGTAGGCGCAAGGACATTAGGTTTCAAGAGAACCCTTTGTCCAGGTTCAACAAATCGGGTTAATCCCCCCAGAAATTCTATCCCTTCCCTGACAGATTCCTCTATTTCAGACTCGGTATATGTCTTGCAGCGGACAACAGAAACCTGGCTAATTTCGGATTTCGGATTTCGGACTTCGGATTTATTCTTCATTGGTTATCCCGAGTTTGGTATACACAGCACGGGCATAAATTGGAGGGTTTCGGTTCAGCCGTCCCTACGAGACTATACTATTACCCCGCAACATTTGCGTTGTCCGCGAGAATTATGAACATAAAGGCCGGTAATTTGGGGTGGCTTTTGGTCCTTTTGGTCATTTGTGTCCTTGGTTTGGTTGCGGCAGGAGGCCGCGCTATGACTCTACTTTGGCATCGTTCCCCAGCGATAAATCGCTGGGCTATTTTCAAGTGTCTCTACGGGACAGGATCGTCGGCTAAGTCGAGCAATAGCAACACACTACCGCTAACTTAATGGCAGTGGGGCAAAGCCCACCCTACATTTCAGCTTTGCAGGAAGCGTAACCTAATGGCCGAAACGATGAACAAGGCCCAGATACCAGGCTACCAGGCTACCAGACACCAGACACCAGACACCAGACACCAGACACCAGACACCAGACACCAGACACCTTAAATCTTATCAGAAACCGGCCGGCTTTGCAAGTAAAATTCCTATCAAAGCTAAGGGGATATTTGATTCCCACGCTCTGCGTGGGAACCCCCATCCGGGACGCTCTGCCTCATAAATATGTGAGAGCAGGTATCTTCTCAATAACTTGGGGCGCAGAAACCAGGTTTCTTGAAGAAACCTGGTTTCTATCCACAATTGCCCCTGAATATTGAGAAGATACTGACGCAGAGCGTCACAGTCTGCATCCCCACGCAGAGCGTGGAGACGAGGGGTCGTGTGAAAATTACGGCGACCTGACCTCAATTCCTAACCGCACAGCTCGCAAAATTTCCTTCCTGACTCCTGACTCCTGACTCCTGAATTCTGACTCCTGACTCCTGACTCCTGAATTCTGACTATACCTGAACGCTTACGGTATTTTTTGGTTTACAAATCAACCGGGATGTGATATAATTTAAAGTTAATGGTTAGAGTAAGATTTGCCCCATCGCCAACCGGTTATCTCCATATAGGAGGGGCCAGAACAGCCCTCTTTAACTGGCTCTACGCCAGGTCAAAAGGCGGAAAGTTTATCCTCAGGATAGAGGATACTGACGTCAAGAGATCGACTCCGGAGGCAGTCGAGGCTATCCTGGAGGGCCTGAAATGGCTGGGTCTTGACTGGGATGAAGGGCCTTATTTTCAGTCCGGGAGGTTGGAGATATACCGGAGATATGCCCGGCAATTGCTTGAAACCGGCCATGCTTACTATTGTTATTGCACGCCGGAGGAGTTAGAGGAAAAGCGGGCTAAAATGATTTCGGACGATGATCAAGCCGCTGGTTATGACGGAACCTGCCGGCAGCTTCCTCAGGCCGGGAGAGACCGGTTAAGGTCTTTAGGGTTGAAGCCGTCTGTCCGGTTCAAGGTTCCCCGCGGGATTTCCCGAGTGACTAAAATGGAGGATATCCTGCGTGGTCCACGGGAGTTTGACAATCATCTCCTGGGTGATTTTATTATCCTGCGACCGGATGGAACCCCGACCTACAATTTCGCGGTGGTGGTTGATGACGGTGAGATGGGCATTACCCATGTTATCCGGGGAGACGATCATATCTCCAATACCCCCCGGCAGATTCTGCTTTTTGAAACCCTGGGTTTTGAACTGCCTTCCTTTGCTCACCTGCCGATGATCTGGGGATCAGACCGGACCAGGCTAAGCAAACGACACGGGGCAACTTCAGTTATCGCCTATCGGGAAGAGGGCTACCTCCCGGAGGCCATGGTAAACTACCTGGCCCTTTTAGGTTGGGCCACCTCAGACAGTCAGCAGATATTTACCAGAGAAGAACTGGTTTCGAAATTTTCTTTAGAACGGATTAGTAAGAATCCAGCCATCTTTGATTCGGAAAAACTAAACTGGATGAACGGTGAATACATCAGATCAACTGACCTGGAAAAATTAGTCGATCTGGCCCTGCCTTATTTGAAAGAGGTAAAAGGTCCGGCTGCTCAGGCCGATCGAGAATGGTTTGTCGAGCTTTTAAGAATTTATCGGGAGAGGATCAAGACGTTAAAACAATTATTAGAGCAAGCCGACTTCTTTTTTACAGATAGGATTCAGTTGACTGAAGATGCATTAAATAAGGTGCTTATGAAGGAAGGTGTGCCGGATATCTTAAGGCAAACTAAGGATGTCCTGGCGAAGGTAGAGCCTTTTAATGTGGAGACGATCGAAGATGCTCTGCGGGCCTTAGCCGCTGAACTCGGGATTGGAGCGGGCAAGGTCATTCATCCCTTAAGGGCTTCCTTAACCGGCCGGCGGGCCAGTCCCGGGCTGTTTGAAGTCATTGCCCTCCTTGGCCGGCCGATAACTTTAACCAGGATAGAGCAGACTATTCAAGAGCTTGATCATCGTTTGGGCCACTCAAGTCGAAAATGGGAAATGGGAAATTAGGAAATGGGAAGTATCGGGATGGTTCACCTTACTGTGAAAGCTTGCGGCTAAAAATTACCATTAACTTTCTGGAGTTAATCCTTTAGGATTTCATTAGTTGTGAAAGGCTAAAGCCTAAAGTCCAGAAAGAACGTAAGATTTCACAGTAAAATGACCGATTATGAACCGTCCCGAAGTATCTTGATTTACTTCCTATTTCCCATTTCTTACTTCCTATTTTAAATGGCCGAAACTATGAACAAGGCCAAGAACTTTAAGGAGAAGAACCAATGAAGGATAACAGTTGGCCCGGCGTTATTGCTAAATACAGGGAATATCTGCCTGTATCGGAGCACACTCCGGTAATTAGCTTAAAGGAGGGGAATACCCCTCTGATTGAGGCCCGGAATCTGAAAGATGTCCTGGGGAAAGATTTGAGAATATTCCTTAAATATGAAGGACTTAATCCTACTGCTTCCTTTAAGGATCGCGGCATGACGATGGCTATTTCAAAGGCAGTCGAAGAGGGGGCAAAAGCGGTTATCTGCGCTTCAACCGGCAATACCTCTGCCTCGGCCGCGGCCTATTCGGCTCGGGCCGGAATATCCTGCGCCGTCCTTATTCCTGAAGGGGCCATTGCCCTGGGGAAGCTTGCCCAGGCCCTGATGTATGGGGCTAAAGTCATTGCCGTGAATGGTAATTTTGACGATTGTCTTAACTTAGTGCGAGAGTTAGGGGAGAAATACCCGATCACAATAGTTAATTCCATTAATCCCTACCGGATACAAGGTCAGAAGACAGGGGCCTTTGAGATATGTGATGCCTTAGGCGCTCCGCCGGATTTTCACGCTATCCCGGTAGGTAATGCCGGCAATATCACCGCTTACTGGAAGGGGTACAAGGAATATAAAAAAGCAGGCAAGATAGATTCACTTCCTGAAATGTTAGGCTTCCAGGCAGCCGGGGCCGCGCCCATTGTGGAAGGCAGGGTGATCCAAAATCCAAAGACTATTGCCACCGCTATAAAGATAGGCAACCCAGCCAGTTGGAAAGGGGCGGAAGCAGCCAGGGATGAATCCGGGGGATTAATCGATAAAGTAACGGATGACGAGATCATTTCGGCTTACAAGATGCTCGCTTCACGGGAAGGGATTGCGGTGGAACCAGCCTCGGCGGCCTCTGTGGCAGGAGTAATTAAGTTAGTTAAGGCCGGATATTTTAAAGGCAAAGGCCGGACACTGGTTTGTATCCTGACCGGACATGGATTGAAGGACCCGGAAAGGGCCATTGCCGTCGCGGAGAAACCAGTGGTGGTTCCGGCTAAATTAGAAAGAATAGCTGGATTATTGGGGTTTTAGGCTGGTTGCGAGTAATGCCCAAATCTAAGCAAAAACAAATCGCGTTTGAGCGATCTAAGAATATGTAAAGGATGCCAATAATGGAATTTGAATGGGACCCCGAAAAAGCGGTACTCACCCGTTAGTACTTTGATTTAAAAAAAAGCACCTAATCCGTGGGAATAGCTACTCTTTTTAATAGCACACGGATGACACGGATTTAACGGATTTACACTGATTTTATCCGTGGTAATCCGTAGTATCCGTGTTATCCGTGTGCTATTAGATTTTCATAATCAAAGTAGTAGCGGATAAGCANNNNGTATATCCGTGTTATCCGTGTGCTATTAGATTTTCATAATCAAAGTAGTAGCGGATAAGCATCCGATTGCACAGGTCGAATTATTTCCGAGTTATTGAGGATCATGGACAAAATAATTGTTAACGGTATAGTCTTTTACGGCTATCACGGAACGAGTGAGGCCGAACGTGAGTTGGGCCAGAAATTTCTGGTCGATATTGAGGTTAAAGCCGACCTCTCCCTGGCCGGTCGATCAGACAAACTGGAAGATACTATTGACTATCAAAGGGTATGCTCGCTGGTCAAGGAGGTTGAAGAAAGTAAGAAATACCGGCTGTTAGAGGCCCTGGCTCATGATATTGCCTCGGCTGTCCTGAAGCAATTCCCGATGATTCAGGAAGTAATGGTCAGAGTCAAAAAGCCGCAGGTGCCGATTGCCGGTTTGGTAGACTACGTGGCCATAGAAATTATTCGTAATCGTCAGTAGTCAGTAGTCAGTAGTCAGTAGTCAGTAGGGCCTTGTTCATCGTTTGGGCCAGTCGGCATAGAGTCTACAGTCCACACAGTCCAGACAACAGTCCACATAGTCCATAGAAGGCAGCTCGCAGGCTATTGACCGTGAATCGTGGACTGTCTTAGAGTGGCCGAAACGATGAACAAGGCCGAAACCCGAAACTCAAATATGCCTATTGTCTATTTATCCTTAGGTTCCAATGAAGGAGACCGAAATAAAAATATCGGGCAGGCCGTAGAACTACTTAACCAGCATCCTGAGATTCAGGTGAAAAGGAAGTCATCTCTTCACGAAACATTGCCGGTAGGGTATCTTGACCAGCCCTGCTTTTTAAACAGTGCCGTAGAGATCGAAACCGGGCTCCCCCCTTTAGAACTCTTAGACATACTCAAGCTTATCGAAAAACAGGTGGGACGAAAAGAAGAGGGGATAAGATGGGGTCCGCGTGTTATTGATCTGGACATCATTCTGTACAACTCCTTAGTAATGGAAACTCCCAGACTGACTATTCCTCATCCCCGCGCCCTTGAGAGGGCCTTTGTTCTTCTTCCCTTAGCCGAGCTGGTCCCCAAAATGCTTTACCCTGGCCTGGGCAAGACAATAGAAGAATTAGCCTTGTCTTCTTAAAAAACGATGAACATCGCCGGAGTTACTATGAAATTCATCCACACCGCCGACTTACACTTAGGTAAAACAAAATTCGGCCATCAGGGCACTTCGGTTGATTTTAAAAATGTCTTCATCGAGATCATCCGGCATGCCCTTGACCGTCAAGTTGATTTTATCCTCATCTCAGGGGATTTCTTTGACCGGAAGGATATCCGTCCTGAAACGCTCTATGAAGCAGAGGAAGCCCTGGAATTACTGGATGGCATCCCTGTGATTGTCATCGAGGGCAATCACGACAAGAATATTCGAACTGAGGATGAAAGCTGGCTTTCCTACTTGAATCGCAAGGGGCGAATTAAGCTGCTGAGCACCGGTATAGCCAGGGATGAAGTAACCTTTTTTGAGCCCTGGGATGAAGACCTCCGTAGAGGCTCGTATATTGATATTGGGTTTATCAGGATTGTGGGTCTGCCCTACTTTGGGGCAATGACCGTTGAAAATATGCACTTGCTTATCCAACAGGCTGCCAGGCCGGCTCGGCCCGCAGTGGCAAAAGATCCCCGGCAGATCGGCTCGGTCTGCCAGGCCGGCTCGATCTGCCAGACCGGCTCAGCCCGCCAGGCTGGACCAGCCTGTCGTTTTACTATTCTGATGTCACACTCCTCCTTTAATCTTGAACAGGATTTCGCCGGTTACAAGCTCGAAGAGATTAAATTCCTCAAGGAGCACTTCGACTATCTTGCCCTGGGCCATATCCATAAGCGGAGCATTCACATGCTTGACAATAAGCCCTGGGCCTTTACTCCCGGCTGTCCTGAATATTGGAAGATAGACGAAAAGAGGTATGACAACCAGGAGGGTTCCCGAAAGGGTTGTTTTTTGATTACGGTTGATGAGACCGAGCCGGTCTGGCGGGCCGAGCCGGCCTCGCGGACCGAGCCAGCCTGGCGGACCGAGCCGGCCTCGCGGACCGAGCCGGCCTCGCGAGCCGAGCCGGCCTCGCGAGCCGAACCAGCCTCCCAACCCGAACCAGCCTTCCATGACAGAAATTTCACCTATGAACTTATCAATACTCATCCGCGGCATTCATTGATCTTATCCCCTAACCTTGACAATTGCGCGACTAATGAGGACATCCTTGATAGAATTGGGAAATATATCCATGAGCAATATCCGCCAGACCGGCTCGGTTCGCCAGGCCGGCTCGGCCCGCCAGCTGAATACCGGAGCCCGGCCATACTTTTAAAGCCCTATGGCCGTATTCGGATACAGGTGTTCAATGTTGACACCCCAGCCTTGATTGATTTGGTCAAAAAATCTTATCAAACCGATCTGGTTGGGTTTGAACATGAGCTGCAATTCTCTAGCAGCATAGTGACCGAAGATGAAAGCGGCCAGGAGATGTCCAGGAAAGAAATCGAAAAGCTCATTTTCGGAGAGGCGATAAATGGCCAGAAGCTCTTTGACGGCAGGGAAGAAGCCGCCGTAGAATTTATGACGCGTCTGGAAGAGGATTCTCTTGACAATAACTATGCCTTGATATCTGAAGAGGATTTTCTCAGTAAGCTGGGTATACTGCTTGAAGATACGCCGGCGCAAATCTGATTCAGAATTTGGGATTTCCTATACACAAAAAAAGCAAGAGACTTAAAATGTTAAGTCTCTTGCTCAAGCGATACCGTAGAGTATGTATTCGACTCTATCGCTGTCTAACAATTTTAATATAACATATTTTACCCACTTTGTCAAGTATTTTTTCTGAAGCGGAGGGAGGCGGAGTCGGGAGACCGTTTTGAAATTGGGACTTTTATGATTTATGCTTGATTTTACTGGGCTTCAGCCGCAGGTGGCCGTCTGTATTGCCTT
>JASEGY010000380.1 GCA_030019105.1 bacterium
ACTTGGTCGTTGCTCGTCCCTCGATCCCAGCGATAAATCGCTGGGCTATTATCGGGTACCCCTACGGGGTTGCTAAGTAGCTGTATACCAGAGAGTTATCCTTAACTTGATGGCAGTGGGCTGCTGCTTAGAGCCTAATATTAAGGAGGATGTGATTATGCGGAAAATCTTTATTATTGTTGGAATTATTCTGGGAGTCTTACTTATCGGCCTGGTCATCCTCTCGACTATTACCTTTTCTCATCCCAAACTGAAACAGATTATTACTGCCCAGGCAGAAAAGGCGCTGGAGAGAAAGGTAACCATTGATGACCTCAGGATCAATCTTCTCTGGGGGATACAACTCAAGAGAGTAACTATTGCTAACCGTGAAGGGCCTGGAGACTTTGTCAAAGGGGAGGAGTTTGTCCTGAAGTACCGGCTCTGGCCACTTCTCAGGCGGCAATTCGTTATTAAAAAGATCGTGCTTAACAGCCCTGAGATTATTATCAGCAGGAATAAAGAAGGCATATTTAATTTCCAGGACATTCTTGAGGCCGAGCAGCCGGAAGAAGAATCCGGCTTTTCTCTTTCTATCGCTCAGGTAAGCATTAAAGATGGCCGGGCGGAGTTCAGAGATGAATTGGTCGATAAGGAGACCATCCTTGATAGAATCAACCTTTCTTTATCGGGTTTATCTAAAGCGGCCATCTCCCATTTTAAAATGTCTATGCGGGTGGATGACATCAGTGAATTTAAGGCCCAGGGGAATTTTGAAGTTAAAGATGAATCCTTTGATGTTGCCCTTGATCTGTCCAGGTTTGTCCCGGCCGGATTCGGGCCTTACTATTACAATTACCTTCCCTTTAGTCTCCTGGCCGGAGAGGTTTCAGGGAAAATAACCCTGTCCGGTCAACTTAATAAAGAACTGTTCTCTACAGGAGAGATTATTGTAGATAGAGCCACCCTGGTTTACCCTGAAAAGCTGAAACAGCCGATCAAGGATATTGTCGGTCAAATAGACTATGCCCTTCAGGCCGATATGGCCAAAGAGAGGCTCTCTATTGATAAATTTCAGGGTAAGTTCGGCGAGCTTACTATAGCCTTGAATGGGACAGTTAGCGGGTTTTCTAAGCAGGGGAAAGGGAAGCTGAAGGCTGATCTTGGCTTTAAGGATTCAAAGCTTGCTCTTAATGGCGCGGCGCAATTTGCCGGCCCTCAATTAGAGATAGCTTTCAGATCGGAAAATTTAAATGTAGATCAACTCCTGGCGGAAATCGCTAAGTTTAAGTCGAGTTCCTCTCCTTATCCGGAAGAAATGAGATTGAAAGGGGCGGTAAAAGTAGATGAAATCCTCTATGCCGGTCTGAATCTTAAAGACCTTGACGCCAAAATAAATATGCCTCAAGGTGGGCTGGTAAAGATTACCGAGATGTCCCTGAAATTTGGAGAGGGGGAATTGATTGGATCAATAGAAGCCGATCTTAATCAGACTGAACTCTCATCTGCTGCTTCCCTCAACTTGAGAGCGATAAACCTGGCTTCCCTGTCGGATATTTTAAAAGAGCAGGAGCCTGGCCTTGCTGACCTGTCAGGGAATTTGAACGGTAATCTTCAATTAAAGACTGACGGGATGCAAAAGATCGACCTGTCCGGGAAATTAGCTTTTACTCCCCTTTCTATTACTTATGTGTCTGAGCAGACCAAGTTTCCTTTAATACTGAAGGCCGCTTCCATTTACGATCTCAGCGCTGATTTAGTTAAAAATAATCTCAGGATAAACAACCTGGAGCTTATCCTTCCGGAAAGCTCCCTAAAAACAAAGGGGACTATTACGGGCCTGAAGGAGAAGCCGCAGATAGATCTGGCTTTAGTTTCAGAGCATATCTCGCTGGCAGAGATAAAAGGACTTATTCCTCCTGAGGCGCTTCCTCCGGCAATAAAGGAGCTTGATCTGGCCGGGAATGGCCGCTTAAAGGGCCGGCTGCTTGGTCCAGTGGCTCAAATAAAATTCGAGAGCGACCTTAATCTGGAGATATTTGAGCTAAGACATGCTAAACTACCTCAACCGATCAAAAACTTAAAGCTCAATACCGGCTTTGATCTCGATCTGGCTAAGGACTCCCTTAAGATAAAGAACCTGCTCCTTAATCTTCCTGAAAGTACTCTTACTCTGGTAGGCAGGGTTACCAACCTGAAGGAGGATCCTATCCTGGATGTGGATATAGCCTCAGAGAAAATATCCATGGCCGAGATTAAGGGCTTTATTCCCCTCCCAGGTGATACTGGACCAGGTAAGCCTGCTTCGGATTTAAGCAAGATGAATCTTAGCGGCGAAGGGCGTTTAAGGGTTCACGCCTCCGGGCCAATTTCCGGGATAAAGCTTGCGGGCAAGATTGGCCTGGAAGATGTCAACATGAGTTATGTGAACTTGCCGGGTGGGGTTAAGGGTCTCAGGGGGGAGGGTGAATTTGAGATCGAGCCGGCCAAAGAGCATCTGGTACTGAAAGAGCTGACTCTATCCGACCCCGGGAACTCACTGGCTCTATCCGGCCGGATAGATAATTGGGGCAAGCAGGTCCAGGCGGACCTGGATTTCGATCTTGCTTCTAAGGAGTTGAATGTAGATGAGATATTAGCTGCCCTGCCGGCCGAAAAGAAGGTAGAGGGAGAGACGGTTGCCGCGAAACCGCTGGGGCAGGCCCTGAAAGGAATAAGACTGAAGGGTGAAGCTAAGATTGAGCGGGGAGTATTTAAGGGGGTGGAATTTACTAAGCTTAAAACTGACCTGGAAGTAGTAGATGGGGTAGTGGCCGTCAAGGATTTTAAGATGAATACCTGGGGCGGGGAAGTGGCCAGTAAAGGGGAAGTGAATCTTAAAACAGTTCAGCCTAAATATAGCCTCCAGACGCATATTAAAGGGGTAGAAACCAATAGTTTCCTGACTGATCTTACCCCGATGAAGGATATGATCTTTGGGCAATTGAATTTTGATCTCAAAACTGATGGGGCCGGCTTAGGATTTAAGGATGTGATGAAGACCATTAGCCTGGAAGGGGATTTTGAGGTTATTAAAGGGAAATTAAGTCGGATAAAGGTCGTTGATAACCTTTTCTCTTTCTTAGGCCTGAGTCCACTCAAGGAATTGGCCTCTGATAATCTGCAGAGCAAGATAAGGATAAAGCAGGGGAAGGTCGAGTTAGACAGCACCAGCTTTAAGGGTAAGGACGTCAACTTCATTACCCGGGGAAGCATAGGCCTTGACGGCAGCCTGGACCTTGATCTGACCACGGAATGGGCAGATAAATTCGCCTCCAAAATCAAAAATCCGGCGATCAGTTCTCTGCTAAAGAATGAGGAAGACCGGGTGGTGCTGGCTTTTAAAGTAGGCGGTTCCTACGACTCTCCTGAATTCAAGCTTTCTGCTGCTCCCCTGCAAGAAAAGCTCAAACAAAGAATGGAGGAGGAAAAAGAAAAGGTCAAAAAGCAGATAGAGGCCGAGAAAGAAAAGCTGAAAGGTCAGGCCAAGGAAGAAGTGAAGAAGCAGATTGAAGAATCGATCCCGGACGAGAAGGTTAAAGAGAAGGTCAAGGATATGATGAAGATATTCAAGAAGTAGCGGGTGAGTACCTTAGCGCGGCCTCTGGCCGCAACCAAACCAATTTTGGATTGCAGATTGCGG
>JASEGY010000381.1 GCA_030019105.1 bacterium
CCGCAATCGTAACATTCTCGCGGACAACGCAAATGTTGCGGGGTAATAGTATATCACGAGCGCTCAAAATTAGCGCCTCATCCGTCCGCTTGTGTATGAAAAATACTGCCAGATAACGCCCGGCCGTTGTCTGTCCCAATGCTCTAAAAACATGCTCACCGCAGAAATGTCCTTTGCTCATTTTTTTGACCTTTAACTTGCTATCAAAAACCTCTTCAGCCTCCGTTTGCGTGACCTGATGTTCGGATTCGATTTTCTCTAAAATTTCATCCAGCCAGATGAATCCAGCAACTCTCATCACCATGGAAATTTTTGCCTTCTAAATCTTGATCTTGCCTTGAGTAATAACTCAACCACCAAACCCATGTTGGGCCAGAAATCCTAAACTCAAGCCCTCTTTTCGCGTCCCCAGTAGCCGTTCTACATACTTTCCGATAAGGTCTGCCTCTAAATTAGCTTGATAGCCAATCTCTCTTGAACCCAGCGTAGTTTGATTTGCAGTAAGCGGGATAAGAGAGACAGTGAAATGATCTCTGTCAACCTCAACCACGGTCAAACTAACCCCATCTATGGCAACTGACCCTTTAGGGATAATATATCGGGCTAAATCCTCCTTGATGGAAAACCCAAGCACCAGGGCATTTCCTTCCCTGACCTTGCTTATTAGCCTGATTACATCGTCGATATGCCCGGAAACCAGATGTCCTCCCAGTCTGTCAGATAGCCGTAAAGCCCGCTCCAGGTTAAGGCGATGGCCTGGAAGAAGGCTTCCCAGGTTGGTTTTTCTCAATGTTTCCGGCATGACATCAGCCTGAAAGCTTCCCCTTAATAAGCCGCTCACGGTTAAACACGCCCCATTAACCGCCACGCTGTCTCCCTCTTTAAGCTCCTGGAGCCAATCCGGGTCTACCTCTATTTGCAGGGAGGAGGCAACCAGGCCTTTGACCTTGCCTATTCTTTCTATAAGTCCAGTAAACATATTAAGCCAAGTTTCGAGTTTCGAATTTAAAGTTTCGAGTTTCGTGTTATTGCGAACTTGAAACTCGAAACCCGAAAAATCAATCATTAATTACCAATGGATGGGGTTTATTCCGGACTCGTAACATTAGAGTAATAACTCCCAACAGGTATAAAATTGATATTGTTGAAAACACAGTGCCAATACAATAAGCCCAGAAACTATGTTTCGTTGGAAATCCAATCCATATTGGCACTCCGATAGCTACTGTAAATGCAAGGATTAGCGGAATTATAAACCACATTATCGCTGCCAATACATCCAAGACCAGTGATAGCTCCTTATGATGACCGTGCGATCTTCCAAACTTATCTTCATAAACCAGGACATCTCTGCCAAGCAGTGTTTTCAGACGAGCGCGTAAACGCTGAAAGTGAGACGCTACGCAAAAGAAAGAGTATACCTGATAAGCGCATGCCACGATCAAAACGGCGTTCACGATTGGTAAGGCTAAAAGCAACGGCAATAGATAGCCACTGCTTATAAGCGCAGAGACCAGACCGCTGGGCAAGTTAAAATGTTGAAGGAACCACGTCGTGACGACCACGATTCCCGTATTGTGATATATCGCGGTCCGCACGAAGGTGGCCTTAGCATCACGCTGGAACTCAGAAAGTGCCTTGTATTCTGCAAGATGAACCTCAATTTCACTCTTTTGCCTTTCACTTTCCGACAATGTCTTTAGCATTTCACTCTCTTCGGTCGTCTCCGAAACGGAATGCTGTGTGGACGGCGGATCATTTTCCTGTCTTTTCACCTGAAAGTCCTCCCGTGGTTCCCATTCTCCTTTGTGTCGGTTGGTCAGGATGCATTACGTATTGCAAGTTGTCTCTGGTTTTGCGATAAATGCCTGTCACCATGTTCAACGATGGGACTTTTTCAGCATAGGTGTCGTATGCAGGACCAAAAGCATGCCTTAATGAAGTCTCCTCATTACGAATTCTAACGACCCATCCAATTAACACACACAGAACGACCGGTGAAAGATACCATCTTTGCAAAAAAAGGACAATACCAACTGTGTCCAAAATGTATGCCAGATAGAGTGGATGACGGATGAGCACGTATATACCTTCTGTCACCAATTTATGCTCGGCTCTAATTTCAACGTTTAGACTGTACATCGAGCCAAGTTGATAAAGCGCCACCATCCTAATCGTTATTCCGAGTAAGAAAAACGTCCAGCCAACTATGAATATCCAGTTCTGTGGCACGCCAAGAAGGAGGAAATATATTGCGAGAGCAAACAAGATATTCTTTGGCACAACTACAAGCAATATTTCACCCCAGTCGCCCGGCTTCGCAGACTTGTCTCTGTGGCGGAGAAGATACCCCTGGTAGAGGAGACGAAGTCCGTAGATCACCGTAAACGTAGCGGCCACTGTGACGTCTTTCCAATCTGTATGTATAAGCAGAGTCAGTTGATTAGCAATAAGAGCTTGCATATTATTCACCTCGCACTCTCTTTTATGTATCCACTCACCAGCATATCCTCTCCCAATCTTCGATAGCTTACCTCTTTCAATTTCACCGGAGACAAGAGCCCTTTTTCTCCTATTACCCCCGGCAGATCATTTCGTCCCATAATCTTTGGTGAGAGGACGAAAAAGGCCCTGGCCACCAATTTATCCCTGAGAAAAGAAGTCGCGATCCTTGTCCCTCCTTCCACGAGAAGGCTGGTTATTTCAAGCCGTCCCAGCTCAGCCAGCAATTTGGCCGGATCAATCCGGCCATGGTTTCCCTCAATCCTCAATATCCTTCCCCCTGCCTTTTCAATGGCCAGTACTCTTTGGTCCGGCGCATATTTTCCGATCACAATTATAGTCTCAGCCGCAGATTCCGGGTTGAAAACAGATGCTTCAGGCGGCACTTCGGCCCGGGCATCAACCACAATTCTAACCGGATCACGGCCCCGTTCTCTTTGGAGCCGGGTAGTCAATCGGGGATTATCGCGCAAGATCGTGCCTTTCCCGACCAGGATAGCATCGACTCTATTTCGAAGACGGTGAACCCAGTGCAGGGCCTCCCGGCCGCTGAGAAAAGAGGCCGCAGGATCAACAATCCTACCGTCAAGGCTTATGGCCATTTTAAGGATAACAAAGGGAAGGCCGGTCGTAATAAATTTTATATATACCTCGTTAAGCCTTTCTGCCTCTTTTTTAAGCAGGCCAACCGAGGTTTCAATGCCGGCTGCCTCAAGCTCTTGCCGGCCTTTCCCGGAGACAAGGGGATTGGGATCAAGCATCGCCATTACTACCCGCTTTATCCCTGATTCAATAATCCGCTGAGTGCAGGGTGGAGTTCTCCCATAATGGCAGCAAGGTTCCAGGTTGCAGTATAAGACGCCTCCTTTGGCGGATTGACCGGCTTTTTTGAGAGCGGCAACCTCGGCGTGGTCTTCCCCCGCCCGCAAATGGTATCCTTCTCCAACTACCACTCCATCGTTGACCACTACTGCCCCGACCGCCGGATTGGGACTGGTTCTGCCCAGGCCCCTCCTGGCTAAACGGATGGCTTTGGCCATATATATTTCGTCATTTGCATTTTTCAGAGGCTTCAACATTTGAAATCAGTTAATTACTCGCTTATAACGTGGATTTCGACAGGGCGCTATCGGTTTTGTCTATTTTTTAAGCTTA
>JASEGY010000382.1 GCA_030019105.1 bacterium
AGTTGTAGGTTAAGCAACACGCCGTGGGTATGCTACCCAACTTACAACTTACAACCTATTACCCCAAAATCTTTTTCATGAAGTCTATAGGAGGGCTCGGGTCAAAAGTTTCGACCATTGTCTCGGTTTCGAGTTCCGCCGATCAAGGCCAACAGGAGTTATTGACGTGGAAAGAGAGCAAATAATAGAAACTTTACTTTTATGGAATTTCTGGGAGAAAGATATAGATGCAGGCATTCGACGAGAGGGTTATTTAACCCGGATAAAAAGATATTTAGACACTGATGAAATTGTGACTCTGACAGGAGTGAGGCGTTCAGGTAAAAGCACGATCCTGTTGCAGATAATAGCTCAGTTAATTAAAAACAATATTCCCAGGACTAATACGCTGTATGTTAATTTTGAGGATCCAAGGTTTTATAATTTTTTGAATATAGATTTATTAGATGAAATCTGGCAAGTATATTGTGATTATTTAAGGCCTGAGGGTAAAGTATATTTAGTCCTGGATGAGATACAAAAGATAACAGGCTGGGAAACCTGGGCAAGGTCTAAATATGACCGAAAAGAAAATGTAAAAATATTCGTGACAGGTTCCAATGCGGAACTTCTATCTTCGGAATTTGCAAATATATTAACGGGTAGACACTTACAGCTATCCATCACTCCTTTAAGTTTTGCGGAATTCCTGAAATTCAAGGATATGGAAATAGAACCGGACAGATTATGGTTGGTAAAAAATAAAAACGCCTTAAAGGATTTCGCTTTAGAATATCTGCAATTAGGTGGCTTTCCTAAAATTGTTCTGACAAAAGATGAGTTATTGCGGAAAGAATTATTATCCCAGTATTTTACCGATATCATAACCAGAGACATTGTCAATAGACACAAGGTGAAAGATGTGGGTAAACTGGAGAATCTTGCCTTATTCTACAGCACAAATTTTACGCGTACCTACAGTTTTAACAAAATAAAAAAAGTGATTGATTTTTCTGTGTCTTTAGATTCTATTCACCGTTTTTCTCATTATTTAAAAGATGCGTTTTTAATTGATTTTGTGCCGCGATTCTCTTATTCCCTGAAAGATCAAATGCAAACAGGGCGTAAGGTTTATTTTGTAGATAACGGCATGCACAATGCAATAGCCTTTAAGTTTTCCCAGGATAAGGGAAAATTATTAGAAAATGCCGTTTTTCACCATTTGAAAAGGCAAAAGAAAGAGGTGTATTATTTCCATGAAAAACAGGAAGTGGATTTTATCTGCAAGCAGGGGTTAGAGATTGTAGAATTAATCAATGTCTGTTATAACCTGGGGGATAAGGAAACACTTCTTAGAGAAACTTCTGGTTTATTGGAGGCAATGAGGTATTTTAAATTGAAAGAGTCCAAAATAATTATTGCTGAGGGAGAGGGTAAAAAAATAACTGCGGAGGGGTTTGATATACAGATTATACCTTTTTATCAATGGGCATTAGATTAGATGAATTTGGTCAAGCACTATTGGCCGAAACGATGGTAACCGTTCACAGGTTCATGGTTCAACGTTCAGGGTTGTTGCGTCTTTCGGCCTTGTTCATCGCCCGTCTTTCGCTGCTTTCCTCAACTGTGAACCGTGAATCCTGAACTCGTGAACGCTTACATAAAATGTATATAGAAAAAGTCCAGCGTAGTCAAAGTAAGGATCTAAAATATTCTATTATTATTCCGACTTGGAATAATCTGGATTATTTGAGGTTAGTCATTCGCAGCATCAGAGAACACTCTAAGTTTAATCATCAGATTATTGTTCATATTAATGAAGGTCATGATGGCTCTTATCAATGGATAAGGCAACAAGAAGATATTGATTATGTTTATTCTAAGGAAAATATCGGTATTTGTTACGCACTCAATTTATGTCGTTCACTAATGAAAACCGAGTATTTAGTGTACGTTAATGATGATATGTATGTATTACCTGATTGGGATTTTCTGTTGGCTCAAGAAATCGAAAAAATTAACTCAAGAAAATTTTTTCTCTCTTGCACCTTAATAGAGCCTACTTATACTAGTAATTGCACAATAGTAGCAGACTTTGGAAAAAATATTTCAGAATTTCGGGAACAAGAGTTATTAGCTACTTACAAAACATTGAAAAAAGAAGATTGGATTGGCGGTACTTGGCCGATTAATATTATTCATGTCGATAATTGGGATTTAGTTGGCGGTTATAGCGTAGAGTTTTCCCCCGGCATGTATTCTGATCCTGATTTTTCAAAAAAACTATGGGATTTAGGTATTCGTTATTTTAAAGGATTGGGTGCAAGTCGAGCTTATCATTTTGGTTCTAAATCTACTAAAAGATCAAAAAATAATAATGGTCATCGAATGTTTCTGTTGAAATGGGGAATGACTTCAAAAACATTCACCACTCTTTATTTAAAACGCGGTGAAAAATTTAAGGCTGAACTCAGTGAACCCACATTAAATAGTTTTACGGTTATTTTAAACAAAGTAAAATACATTATTGCAGCTTGCAACAGATAGTAAATAATTCGGCATGGTTCAAAAAGGGCAATTTAGGTATCCTCTTCAAATTTAATGGGTATCTGTTGTAAGTTGTAAGTTGTAGGTTGTAGGTTGTAGGTTCGCTGGTGTGACGGTCAACTTACAACTTACAACCTACAACCAGGTATACCAATAGATTTGAAGAGGATACCAATTTAGGGTAACAATGGTCGTCTGGTGATTGGTAGTCTGGTAAATACCAGTCTACCACTCACCAGACACCAGTCTACAGAGTGTTACCTTGATTTGAACCATGCCATTATCCGCAAGCTTTCACACTAAAGTGAACCGTCCCGTTATTAGTCGATTGAAAATTATGCTTAGTGTCACTATCATTACCAAAAATGAGGCTCACCATATCGGTCGTTGTCTTGAATCAGTTGCATGGGCAAATGAAATCATCATACTTGATTCCGGTAGCGATGATAATACGCTTGAAATCTGTAACCATTATACAGCCAACGTTTTTAGTACTGATTGGCCAGGTTTTGGAATACAAAAACAACGCGCTTTAGATAAAGCAAGGGGGGATTGGGTACTCTCTATAGATGCCGATGAGCAAGTCAGTCCGCAATTGAGAGCTGAAATAGAACGCGTTATAAAAGATAATCAGTTTGATGCTTTTGAAATACCCCGTTTATCGAATTATTGCGGTAAAAGCATAAAACACGGCGGCTGGTGGCCGGATTATGTGTTGCGTTTATTTAAACGTGAAAAAGGTCAATTTTCGCTTGATGTGGTGCATGAACGGGTTATAGTTAATGGTGAAATCGCAAAATTAACTCAGCCATTATTACATGAAGCTTTTATTAATTCAGCCGAAGTTTTACATAAAATTAATAGCTATTCAACCCTGGGTGCGCAGAAATTACATGCGGCCGGAAAAACAACTTCATTAGGCGCGGCGATCAGCAAAGGTTTATGGGCATTTATTCGCACCTATTTTTTAAAAGCCGCTTTTTTAGACGGTAGTCACGGTTTTAGGTTAGCGATTTCTAGCGCCGAAGTCGCCTATTACAAATATATAAAGTTGATAGAATTGCAACATGCTCAGAACGTATCCTCTTCAAATTTAATGGGTATCTGTTGTAAGTTGTAAGTTGTAAGTTG
>JASEGY010000383.1 GCA_030019105.1 bacterium
TCCGCAATCTGCAATCCAAAATTGGTTTGGTTGCGGCCAGAGGCCGCGCTAAGACATCTGATGGAATAAACAGGTGTCCATCTGGCAATAACTCTGCATATTGAACCGGCTTCATCTTAATAATCCCCCCCTTATATTTTGAAGGCTCTCGGATAACATCCTCCCTTCCTTCCTTCCTCCTTTAAAATTGATAATAGTCATTTATACCTTCCAAGGACCAGAGCCGAGTTCTTACCCCCGAAGCCAAAGGAATTGCTGAAAGCGATATTCACCTCTTTCTCTCTCCCCTTGTTGGGGACATAGTCAAGGTCGCACTCCGGGTCAGGGAACTCATAATTTATGGTTGGCGGAACAAAGTTATTGGTAATACTTAAAGCACAGACGATAGCCTCCACCGCGCCTGTGGCTCCAATAGAATGACCCAGCATTGACTTGGTTGAGGACACGGGTATCTTATAGGCATAGTTACCAAAAATCTTCTTGATGACCAGGGTTTCTGTGCTATCGTTAAGTGGGGTGGATGAGCCATGGGGATTTATATAATCAACCTCTTCCGGTCTTATTCCGGCCCCTTCCAGGGCCAGCCTGAAGCACCGGCCGGCGGCCTTTCCGTCAGGGGCAGGGGCGGTCATATGAAAGGCATCATTAGTGCTGGCATAAGAGAGGACTTCCCCATAGATAGCAGCGCCCCTGTTCAGGGCATGCTCAAGTTCCTCCAATACCACTATCCCTGCTCCCTCGGCTATGACAAATCCATCCCTCCTGGCATCAAAAGGCCTGGAGGCTCGCTTTGGCTCATCGTTTCTTAAAGACAGGGCATTTATAGCCTCGAAGGAGTGAACCAGCACCGGGCTAAGAGGCGCCTCAGCCCCTCCCGCAATAACCAGTTCAGCTTCACCCGATTTTACCGATTCAAATCCATGCCCAATGGCATCAGTTCCAGCAGGACATCCTGTAGCTATACTAATCGATGGCCCTTTTGTGCCCAGTTCTAATGAAACCATAGAAGAGAGGGCAGCAGAAAAAGTGATGATGGAGAGAAAAGGGCTTATCTTTTCTGGCCCATGCGTCAGGAAGGCAGTCACCTGCTTTTCCCCAAAGGCCAGGCCACCGGCACCACTTCCAATAATCACTTCAATCCTTTCTCTATCTTCCTTCTCAAGGTCAAGGCCGGAATCAGAGAGGGCTAAACGGGCCGCTCCAATAGCCATCTGTGTTGCCCGGCCACTCCTCTTGGCCGTTTTTTTATCCATGTAATTCACGGGATCAAAATCTTTAACCTCACCGGCAATCTTTACCGGCATATCTGTAGCATCGAACTGGGTTATGCGGCTGATCCCGGAGATGCCGGAAGAGACGGCCTTCCAGAAGGCCTCCTTTTCACTTCCAATAGGTGTGATAAGGCCAATGCCGGTAATAACACACCTCTTAACCTCTTCCTTCTTCATCTTAGAATGGAGAAGTATCCTTTTTCCTCCTTTAGCCCTGGCAGAGAATAAGGCCTCCTCTGCCTTCTTTAAAAGTTCTTCGCCGTTCTCCTCTTTTCCAAGCTGGGCAATCCCATAGGAGCTAGTTAATCTTATTTCCAGGCCTTCTTCCTGGCAGAAGATTCGATCTCTTATCTTCCTCTCAATCCTTTCTGCCAGAACCAAGGCCTTCTCCTGGTCTAAATCGGGAAGGAGAAGCAAAAACTGATCTTCCGCCCCTTTAGCCAGGACATCCTCCTTTCGGGTAAAGCCCAAAAGGATATCTGCTGTCTCTTTGAGGATAGAGTTCTTGATCTTTGAACCATAACCAGCTATTATCTGCTGGAATTGGTCCGGGCAGAAGATGATCAAGGATAGGGGATAATCTTTTCTTTTCGATCGGCTTATCTCCTCATCAGCCCTATTGGCAAGATACAGGCGATTGTGAAGGCCCGTCACTTCATCAATCCGCACAAATTCCTCTTTCTTGACCGCTTCCGTTGCCTTTAATAATAGCTCTAAGTGACGGGTGATCTCCGTGATCAAAGGAGATATGGCCAGTTTGACTAAAGAGGAAAGGGTGGATAGTTCGTCCTCACCTACTCCCTTTAGTGATGAGAGTCCCTTCTTGACCTTTTCCGGGTCAATCCCCATCTCTCCTGTATAGGCCCAAATATTCCTCTCCTTCTCTTTGGTCAAAATCCCTCCAACGACCAGACAGGCTACCTGTCGCCCTTCAACAAGGAGGGGAAAGGCAAAGTTGAAGAGGCCTAAATGACAATAGAAGCTAAATGATTTATCCTTAGGCTCTGAAAAGCAGGTCTCTTTATACGAGGAAAGACACCTGGTAAGCCCTTCTTTTTGGGAGATGAGGAGGTGGCAGAGATCGCAAGCCTCTCCTTTCTGGAACAAGCCCTCTCCATTGGGACCGATTATCTCTATGCCGCACCCCAATGTCTTCAGGCAGAAGCCCTGGGCCTCTTCCCACCTGTTCAGTATTCCCAGAAGTCCTGATAATTCAGCCAGAAACATTTTCCATCCTCCTTTTTATGGCCTCTAATGTATCCTGAGCCATCCGCCTGACAATCTTAGCGACAATTAGTCTGCCTATTATGCCTCCAAGCAACGGCACCTTTTTGTATTCAAAATCATGCACCAAGCTTATCTTAGTCCCCCCGTCGGCCTCTTCAAAACGCCACTCAATCTCCATATCAGGGATTGGACCGATGATCTGTCTTGATTTGATCAAGTTGGGCGGGATAAGTTCGGTCTCTGACCTCCATAAGGTTGTTTTCCCTCTCACCGTTCCTTTTCGTTCAATCACCATTCTGTTCTCTTCCTTCTCCACGATCTTTACATCCTGGTAAGCAAGGATAAACCGGGGCCAGGACTCAAAGTCCGAGACTACAGAGAAGACCTTGTCACAAGGGGCATCGATAATGATAGTATTTTCTACTTTAATCATTTTTCTTTTCAGAATCAGATGTTTGAGATTTAAAAGCAGCACTCTTGAGTACCGGGGGTTTTAAGGTTTTTAAATCGACCTTTTTGCCTTTGGGTTGATAGCCTTCATTAAGCATTCTTGGCTGATAATCTCCTGTCACTATTATCTTCTTACTTTCTTTTTTACCCATCTTCTTCACCTCCTTCTGGTTGATATTCAAAGAACTCAATAAATTTGATCCTTTCTCTTTCTATCAAGGCACCTGCTGTGTTTTTCATAACCTTAAAATTACCATCTTCATCTATTTCTACAAGAGTTTCAAGATATATATCTTCTGGTGATGGAAAAGAAGATGCAAAAGAGTCTGGCCCCCAAAGTCCACCAATCTTGGTGCCATCGTTCAATGTAATCAATACCCAGCATGGAACCCTTCTTCTGAAGTGGTAGTCCCAAGCCTTTGGAATAGGGCTGATTATCCCTAACCACTCTCGGAACCATCGAAGTCTATCTGAAAGTATTGTTTTACCCAAGATTATTCCCGTAATTATTGGAAGAACAAAGAGTAAAAGAGAGAGAATAATAGCAAGCCAAACTATATGTTCATATATCTTACAGCGGAAAATCAACAATACAATTGCCCATGAGAATAACGCGTAATAGAGACAGCTGAGTGAGATAGATTCCAGGATTACTTAGCGCGGCCTCTGGCCGCAACCAAACCAATTTTGGATTGCAGATTGCGGA
>JASEGY010000384.1 GCA_030019105.1 bacterium
AATTGTAATGGCCCTAATCCCATTTGGGGGGGGAATTGTCGTGGCCCTCGACATACACTGATTGTAAATGATAATACAGGTTCTGATATAAAATTTGGCTCGCATTATACGGATAAATACGACTTCTCATTACAGAACTATGCTGAATATAAAAATTTATATTATGAGTATTTACCTGACGCTCCAATAATCAAATATATGGAAGTCACTCAGGTCCAAGAAGGAAGAGACACCACTGTCTATGAATGGAATTATGATGGGGCGGAGGGGCAGATGGCTTATGATCCTGACGAGACTACGGGTGAATATTATAAGCACACCTACGATGGTCTGTCTCCTAAGGTAATATATGAGACCGTAGCCAGGGGAGATGGTGAGGAATTGAAGATCAAGATCATCTTTGATCAGACCATGAATACCTCGAATATAGCGGTTAGTTTTGGTAAGACTGAGCCATACAACACTATTGCTTTTACCACGGAAGGCTGGGAACCGACCTTGCATCCCAATGATACCTGGAAAGGGAAGGTCAGTATTCCCAAAGGGAAAGATATTGACGGGGTAGATACCATCAGCGTCAATGCCTTTGCTGCTGGAACAGGTGCAGGGAAGCAGATCGATAGTGATGGAGTGCTTGATAAATATAATCCGGGGGCGTGACTAACAAAAACGCCTAAAGTTTTGGCCCTGACTCGAAGAAATCCGAGCCCCATCGGCTCGCCGACAAGCGATGCTACGCAATCCGCAGAAGCATCTGGCTGAAATCCTGCAAAGGTGGCGTGATTCATGACTTTAGTCAATGTTGTTAATCACGTCCGGGGGTGAATCTGGTTCACCACATAACTATCCGTACTTTTCATACAGCGACTTCCTGCAACTCTTCAGGCGATAGCTGGAGCACCTTTTTTGTGGGAGAGGCGGTTTATGCGATGGGGAGTGAATATGTGCCTGGAGAGACTTACAGTCTCTATGTCTTTCCTCACCAGTTGCTGCTTGATGGGGCGGACATATCGGCTCTCTCAGGCTTTCCGAAACAAGTTACCGCGGATGCTAATGGCGAGTTTTTCCAGGCGATTTGGACTCCTGGTTCAGGAGATGTGGGCAAGTATGACATCATTGTGGATTATGATGGGGACGGGAAATACAGCCAGCCGGTGAATAATATTGCCATTGATGCAGCAGACGGGCAATTTGCTGATTTTGGGTTTGAGGTAATGCCTGCTCCGACCAAGGTCTTACGGATTCCGGTTTACTATGCAGACTCCTGGGGTGAGATTCATCCTGTGCCGCCGGGCACCTTTGCCAAGGTAAGCAAATTCTACACCGAAGCACAGACTCCGAGCGGATATGAATACTGGCTTGAGATGAACTTGAGGGTAAATGAGGACAGTGAGCTGGTCTTTGAAACCACTCTTGATTGTGAGCTTTATGAACAGGATTGTGAGGCGCCTGACGTACACAAAGTGCGGGTCTTTCTGGAGAGTTATATCACGGCCATTGAGCCGGGTGAGGGGCCGAATGATCAGGAGGTCTATCTGGCACGAAGGCCCAGTCCTCAGCCATATGCCCCCTGGTCTTATCGTTTTGCCTCCTCGCTTTTCTGTATTGAGGGTGTGGGTGGTAACGTGTGGATGCCAGTGGGAGGGGAGGTGGTTATCCATTATAATTACCCTGTATCGACCCTGATCGAATACGATAGCTTATATCACGAAAAGGTCTTCCTTAACAAGACGGGGGCCATAGCAGCTATGGATAAGATACATAAGGGGTATCATTACATGCGAGGTCTTGACCCATCCCTGGCCGGGGTAGGGGGCGCCGGGGCGCCAGGGTATTATGGACAACCACAAGGGTTGTCCCTACTGGATGGGGTATGGGGTGCCAGCCCACTGGCAGCAGGAACTACCGGGTCTGAAGTAGAGTCGGTGACCGGCCTGCGCGTAACGGCTGTCTGGAGTGAAGGGAAAGATTGGCCCGATGAGCCAGGTTACGATTACCTGCCGGATAATACGACCTGCTATGCTCCCAAAAGTGAGGGCAGTTCAGTCATGCGACTCTTTATCGACGGCGAGCATTTTGACGAGTGGAGCGAGGTCTATACTTTGCAAGGATATACCAATGCCATGCTTTCTAAACATGGGCCGATTACATCACCGGTGCTCAGTCATCGAGACCCGATTAGCGCCCATTGGGAGCACCTCCAAACCCAGGTCTTGATAAACGCCTTTTGTTACTATTTGCCGACGAATATTATGACTTTTCCGGCTATCTTAGCTACTCCGGCCAGTGCCACGCAGACTGAAACTCCGCGGGGGATAGATAATGAAATGGCTGTGCTGAATTTGCTGAAGGCGATAAATGATCCGGCCCTTATCTGGGATGCCCTGGCTCATCCTGTCCTGACACCACCGGCTGAGAACTATGACGTGCTGGACCTGGCCAATGAATTAAAGGCCCGGGGGATGATGATAGATGATCTTCTGACTGAATTTGGGATGAAGATAAAGCTCATTTCAGTGACTAATACTGATACACCCAATCCGGTCTTTACCTGGGATATGAACCAGATCGAGACCGGGACACATACGGTTACTCTCCAGATAGCCGAGGATGACACCTTCAGCGCCGGGCTGATCAGTATCGGGGGGCTGAGTGGTGAGAGCTACACTTTGAGCGGCTACGACCTGACCGATGGTTTCTACTACTGGCGGGTAGGTCTGGAGCAGGATGACCTGGTGGATACCTATTCAGCGGTTGGCTTCTTTGAGATCGCAGTCGGCGGGGCAAATACTCCGCCCACTATTACTATCATTGAGCCGCCGGCCGGAGGGGATACGGCAGATACCGAATATGTCATTTACTGGCAAGATGCCGATCCGGATGATAATGCCCTGGTTAGTCTTTACTATGATTTGGATGATACAGGTTATGACGGAGTGGAGATAGTCACTGGCATCTCAGAAGACAACCCGGCAGCCACCTATCTCTGGGATATTTCAGGCATGCCGGAGGGCAGCTATTACATCTACGGGGTAATTACTGATGGGGTGAATCCACCGGATTATGATTACAGCGATGGGCCGCTAACTATTGAGCATGCCCCCCACCGGATACTACCCCACCGGCGCAGATTACTGACCTGGCAACGGGTAGTCCGACGACTACTTCGCTTACCTTGACCTGGACTGCGCCGGGGGATGACGGCGACAGCGGCACGGCGGCGGCTTACGATATCAGATATTCTACTTCGCCGATAACAACAGGGGCAGATTGGACGGCAGCGACTCAGGTAACAGGGGAGCCGGCTCCGCAGGTGGCCGGGACTACTCAGACTCTTACGATAGCCGGTCTGTTGTCAGGCACGACCTATTATTTCAGGATGACCGCCTTGGATGAGGTGCCCAATACCTCGTCCCTGTCCAATCAAGCTGTCGGGGCTACCCAGTCAACAGCGAATCCTCCAATCCAGGTGGTAGTCGACTCTTCTCAGCCGGCCGGGGGGTATTTCTGGTTAGAGGTGAAGGTTGGGAATGCGGCTAATCCGGTAGAGAATCTCTTCGGGATTTCCTTTGTGGTCGAGCCTGTGCCTTCCGGGTTGTTGACGGTAGAGGAGATAGTGGTGGATACCACGGAGACAACG
>JASEGY010000385.1 GCA_030019105.1 bacterium
ACCTACAACTTACAACCTATTCAAAATCACTATTTATGACCGTGCTGAGTATAGTCAGGGAATTCGAGCTTAGTTTACCCGGAGATCGAACCCAGGGGCGAACACTACATTGACTGGGACGGCAAAAACGACCGCGGCCGGATGGTATCTATCGGTGTTTATATTTATTGCATCGAGGCCGGACGATGGAAGGGAACTCACAAGATGGCCGTGATAAAGTAAGCACGGTCTACTACAAGAATGAACTGAGGTATATTCCCGGGGCACTTGCCAGAGTCGTGAACGTGCCCCTCCCCTGCCCGATCAACCATTTTCGTTCACGGGGGACGGAAGACGTTGGTGCGGTGCTTAACAGAAATATGGCCGGTTGGTTAAGCACAGTATGGTAAAAGATAAGGAGGTGTCATAAAAATGGTCTGGAAACTTCAAGATGACAAAAGTCAATTTAGCAAAGTTGTCGAAGATGCCTTAAAGAAAGGTCCCCAGTATGTGGCTCGAAGGGGAATCGAAACTGTTGTCGTTATATCCATCAAAGGATATGAAGAATTGCTTTCCAATAAGCCTGATTTTAAAGAGTTTCTCCTGAGTTGTCCCAAAATGGATGAAGGGGTTGAATTTGAGCGACAGAAAGATTATCCAATAATTTGACAGTCGTTACCAGGAATGAAAGTGACCTGGAGCCAGGTCAAATTCCTATTATTAACCCTTGGAATTTATAGAGGAGGAGATTTGATAATGCGTTTTTTAAACCTCATTGTTCTATGGCTATCCCTAACCATTGGAATTATTGGCTGCAAGACCCTGCCTGCCCCATCACCTGAAGCAGAGCCAATCTGCAATCCGCAATTCGCAATTCGCAATTCACAATCCGCAATCCACAATCCAAAATCCGAAATCAGATATGTTTTGGACAATGGAATGGTCGTCATTCTAAAAGAGATGCATACCGCACCTGTCGTGGCCCTTCAGATGTGGGTTAAGGCCGGAGCTGTTACGGAAGAGGAATACATGGGGGCCGGAATATCCCACTTTGTAGAGCATATGCTCTTTAAGGGAACAGAAAAAAGAGGCGTTGGCGAGATTGCCCGGATCATTCGGGGAGCGGGAGGAGATATCAACGGCTATACTGCTCCGGACCAGACGGTTTACCATATCTCTATTGCTTCCAGACAATGGGAAACAGCCCTGGAGGTTATGGCTGATGCTGTAATGAATTCTTCCTTTGATCCCGAAGAACTGACCAAAGAGCAGGAGGTTATCTTAAAGGAAATTAATATGAATGAGGATGATCCCGACCGGCTTCTATCCCGCATGCTTTTTAGCGAGGCATATCGCCTTCACCCCTACCATCATCCGACTATCGGCTATGAGCATCTCTTTAAGGAACTGACCAGAGACGATTTAGTCACCTATTACCACCGGATGTATATTCCCAATAATATGATCTTAGTTATGGCCGGCGATTTTGATCAAAAGCAAGCTTTATCGGAAATCAAGGAGGCGTTCAAAGATTTTGCCCGAAAGAAACTTCAGCCTATCTTTATTCCCAAAGAGCCGCCTCAATTGGGTGAAAGGCGGCAGGTCAGACAGTGGGATGTAAGTCAGGCCCATTTCCTGGCCGGGTTTCATACGGTAAGCATCTATTCGGATGATGTCTATCCCCTTGATGTAGCGGCCATTATCCTGGGCCAGGGGGCCAGTTCCAGATTATACCGGGAGATAAAAGAGAAGCAGCAATTAGTTCATTCGATCAGCGCCTGGTCATATACCCCGGTCCATCCGGGCATCTTTGGCATCTCAGTTGCCCTTGAAGCCGAAAAATTAGTTGAGGCAGAAGCCGCTATCTTCAAGGAAGTCAACAAGCTAAAGATAGAGTTGGTAGGCAAAAGCGAACTGGCCAGGGCCAAGCAGTCAGTTGTGGCCGATCATATTTTTTCGAGGGAGACCATCGAAGGCCAGGCCAGGGACCTGGCCTCTAATGAACTGGTAACCGGAGACTTTAATTATTCAAGGACTTATGTCGACAGAGTAAAGCAGGTAGAACCGGAAGATATTAGACGGGTGGTGAGAAAATATCTTCGGAGGGACAACCTGACCGTGGTCGTGTTGACTCCCAGGCAAGACCAGTCCGCAGAAACCCGGGCAGTAGCCGCTGTCCCACGAGAGGAAATAACGAAAACGGTGCTTAAAAATGGGCTGACCGTGCTTGTCCGCGAAAATCATTCCTTGCCTGTTGTTTCCATCCAAACCGTCTTTAAGGGGGGAGTCAGGTTAGAAAATGAAACCAATAACGGCAGCTTCAATTTCCTCCAGAGAATGCTTCTCAAGGGGACCAAACATCGCACCAGGGAAGAGATCGCCTCTGCCATTGAATCTAAGGGCGGTTCGATCGGAACTTACGGGGGAAATAACAGTTTTGGGGCCTCAGTTAATGTCCTGAGTGAAGATTTTGACCCTGGGCTGGAAATCCTGGCCGATTGTCTGATGAATCCCATCTTTCCGTCCGAAGAAATGGAAAAGGAAAGAGAGCTTATCCAGGCAGACATCAATGCCCAGGAGGATGACATCATTACTGTCGCCAGGAAGCTTTTGCAAAAGACCATGTTTAAGACCCATCCCTATCGTTTTCAATCCATTGGGCAGGCAGAAACCGTAGCGAAAACAACCCGGCCAGACATTATCCAACTGCATCAGGATTATTGCCGTCCCAACAATATGGTGCTGGCTGTCTTTGGGGATGTTGACCGAGAGAAGGTTATCCAAAAGATCAAGCTCGCCTTTAAGGACTTTGAGCCGAAAGAGTTGCCCCGGGTAGAAGTCCCACTGGAAGAAGAGATCACCCAGGTTCGAGAAGCAGTAGAAGAGAAAGAGAGAAGGCAGGCGGTCATCTTGCTTGGCTTCCACGGGGTTGATGTGACTGACCCGGACCGAGATGTGTTTGAAGTTATGACTTCAATCCTTTCGGGACAGGGCTCAAGGTTATTTGAAAATGTGCGGGGAAAACTTGGGATAGCCTACTTTGTGGGGGCCTTTCCTATCCTGGGGCTTGATCCAGGGGCATACATCTTTTATGTAGGAACCGTACCGGAAAAAATCGAGGAGGCCAGGGCCGGGCTTTTAGAAGAAATAGCGCGGCTAAAAGAGGAGTTGGTTAGCGAGGAAGAGATAGCCCGGGCCAAACAGAATCTTATCGGCACGAAAGAGATTGGCCAACAGACCAATTCCTCTCAAGGCTTTGAAACAGCCTTAGATGAACTTTACGAGCTGGGATATACCTACGGTGATGGTTATGCCGGGCGAATCGAGGCCGTTAATAGAGAAGACATCCAGCGGGTAGCCCGGAAGTATTTTAAACCTGACAGCTATGCGGTGGCTATTGTAAGGCCGGTAGTCAGTAGTCAGTAGTCAGTAGTCAGTAGTGCAGGGGACGTTGGTGCAGAAAGTGCTTGGCAGAAACCATAGAAAGTTCGCTAAGCACTCTCTGCAAAGCCTTGTCGGAAAAACCATCGATAAATGGGGAAACTAATGCACTTTCTGCACCAACGTCCCCTATTTTTCCCCACCAACGTCCCCTATTTTTCCCTAAGAAAAAGATTTTGGGGTTGGTTGAAGATTGGAGTTTAGGCTTTAGCCTTTCA
>JASEGY010000386.1 GCA_030019105.1 bacterium
AGCAAGCTCGACCACTACAAAATTGATCCAATGGCCCAAACGATGAACAAGGCCGCGTGTGGTGGTTGGTTTTGCCTAAACCTGCAATGCTATTTCTACTAGTTCCTTAGTTATAAGTGGTATTTCTTCTCTAAATTCTTTAGCCAATTTTTCTTTCCCACAGTTAGGGCAATGATATTTTTTTATCTTATGAAAGGTTATTCTGCCCTTAAGAAAATCAATATCCCTCACTATCTCTTCCATTTTGCTGCTGCAATAATTACAACGGTCTTCGACCGGCTCCCAGATAAATTCTCCTATCTCACCACCTTCCATATATGGAGTGGCATCCGTCTTGTCCCAGAATTCAGCGGCCTCCTTATCTGATTTAAAAACAGGCATATCTTTTATCATCTTATTCTCACCTTCTTCCTATAAAGTCTTTTCTCACTATCCGTCATATTACGGGCAGTGATTGGGCGGAATTCACCCTTTCCCGGCGCGTAATGCCTGACTCAGCTCTTCGATTTTATACGGCTTGGAAACAACACCACTAAAACCGTATTCTCTAAAGTCAGCCATGATAGGATCATTAGAATAACCGCTGGAAACAATGGCCCTGACTTCAGGGTCAATCTCGATAAGTTTGGCCACGGCCTCCTTGCCGCCCATCCCGCCAGGGATGGTTAAATCTAATATAACGGCTTCAAAGGGGCGGCCGGACTCTTTCGCCTTTTTATACAGTTCAATCGCTTCGGCGCCATCTCCGGTAAACTCTACCTCATAACCAATATACTTGAGCAGTCCGCCGGTAGTTTCCCGAACATCAGTCTCATCATCCATCAAGAGTATCTTTCCTTCTCCTCTAAATATTCTATCTACTTCTTTTTCCTCGATTAATTTTTCCCCGGAAGCAGGCAAGTAGATATAGAAAGTTGTTCCAGCGTCCGGTTCAGATTCAAGCTCAATATATCCACCATGTCTTTTGATAATGGAATGGACGGTAGTGAGCCCCAAACCTCTTCCTTCTTCTTTGGTAGTAAAAAAGGGGTCAAATATCTTTTGGAAATGCTCTTTCGATATGCCCGGGCCCTGATCTTTTATGGCCACCTTTATATATTTACCCTCCGGCAGGGGCAGGGCGCATCCTGCCTCTATCATTATATTTTCCGCCTTAACTTCTACTATTCCCCCTTCCGGCATAGCCTCCCTGGCATTGATTATCAGATTGTCAATGACCTGACTGATCTGTCCCGGATCGCATTCGATCGGCCAGAGGGCATCCGGTAGAGAAAATTCACTCCTGACATTGGCCCCACTCAAGGCAAAGGTGGTTGTCTCCTGCAGCAGTTTTGCAATAGAAATAATTTTTTTAATGGGCGCGCCGCCTCTCGCAAAAGTGAGTAATTGTTGGGTTAAATCCTTTGCCCTCAGAGATGCCCTCTCTGCTGTTTCTAATTTTTTAAGAACTTTATCTGCCTGTTGAGGATAATATGCCTGAGCCAGATTAATATTGCCCAGAATGGTTGTTAGAATATTATTGAAATCGTGGGCGATACCGCCGGCCAGAATACCGAGTGATTCCAGCTTCTGGACCTTTAAGAGCTCTTCCTGCATTGCTCTCTTTTCGGTCACATCGCGGAATACCAGCACCACCCCAATAATACGGTTATCTTTATCATAAATGGGGGCGCCGCTATCGTCAATCAGCCGCTTGGTACCGTCTCCGGCAATAAGCGCCGTGCCGTTGGCCAGACGAACGATTCCACCGCTTTCAAGCACTTTCTTTACCGGGTCATCACACCGCTTTCCGGTCTTTTCATTAATGATATGAAAGACTTCACGAAGGGGTTTGCCGGATACATCTCTTTGAGTCCAGCCGGTCAAGTTCTCGGCTGCTTTGTTGATTAAGACTATTTTTCCTTCTACATCAGTGGCAATAACCCCATCACCAATGGCGCGCAGAGTTACCGCCAACCGTTCTCTTTCAGCCTCTAAATCCCTTGTCCGCTCTTCGACCAGTTCTTCCAGGTGGTCACGGTGCTTCTTCAGTTCTTCCCCTGTTTGTTTGAGCGTGGTGATGTTGCGAGCAATACCGACAAGACCGGCCATGCTTCCATCAACATTTAAGTGAGGAACCTTTATAACCTGAAACCAATATTCTTTTCCATCCGCACCGGTCATATGCTTAATGATTTCCGCAGGTTCTCCGGTCTTGAAGACAAGTTGGTCATCTCTAACATTCTGCATGGCCTCCTCTTTGTCGGGCATTATTTCATAATCGTTCTTTCCAATGACTTCCTCTCCGGATAAACCAAAGGCTTCTAAGGTCTTAGCGTTGGCGATAATATAGCGGCTTTCCAGGTCCTTAAAAAAGATAACATCGTGAGCGGATTCAACCATAAATTGATATCTTTTCAGGTTTTCATTAGCGCGCTTGCGCTCGGTGATGTCTTCGACCATGAGAAGGATGCCCATGATTGCCTCTTCCTCACCGGCCAGCGGTGTTGCTGTGATACGACAGATACGCTCACCTCTTTCCGGACTAAAGCCGGCCTCGGTTGAAAGTGGGGTCTTAGTGGTCAAGATGCCTTGCAATTTGTCAATTAACCCTTGCGCGCAGGCTTGCTCGAAAAGGGTAAAGAACAGGTTGGCCAGAGGGAGTCCCAGGAAATATCTCTGGCTGAGACCTGAAATGCGTTCCATGGCCGGGTTCATATCGGCAATGACTAATTCGGAATTAACCGCTATCGCCCCGATGGGGATGCTGTTAATCACGCTTATGTGAAATTTATTCAGAATATCGTTTTCTTCCCACATGATCGACTCCTTTCTTAAAACGTTTGCATAGCCCTTTCGACCCTCCCAACAAGGTCATCTTTGGCAAAGGGTTTGGTTATATAGTCCTTGACGCCGAAGACCTTTAGCCCCAACATCTTATCTATGGACTGTGTCTTGGCGCTTAAGATAACGACCGGAACAAGGTCAGCCTTCCCCTGATCTTTTAATTGCCGTAGTACCTCCCAGCCATCCATTTCAGGCATCATAATGTCGAGGAGGATGAGATCCACCTCCTGTTGGCCCAAAACTTCAAGGCACTCGCTTCCGTTTTTGGCGGTAAGAGTCGAGTATCCTTTCAGGTCTAAAATAAGCTGAATAGCATCCCGGACCGTTTGTTCATCGTCAACGATTAATATTCTCTTAGACATTCCGGTTATCCTCCCTTTAGATTATGATTCCTTTGTAGGGAATATTTTCGACAATAAATTCTTCAGGCGTTGAAGGAAGAGAATATAAGACTTCCCTGTTCTTATGTTTGTATTGTTGATAAGCTCGCCTGATTTCTTTTCCATCATCGCTGATTTTTAAAACCGTTCCTTCCAGAATTTTCGACTGAGTCTCTGATATTTCCTCTTCCACTATCGCTCCTATTAATATGAACTTATCGGGATATTGTTTTCGTATTTCTGACCATTTCATTTGTTTTTCCTCCTCTTTATCTCGCGTGCGGCGCTGAAAGTTTCCCTTCATCGGCGGTTTCCCGCGTCAGCTTCAGTGGTTGGTTCGGGCCATCTTCGCTACATTTCTTGACCCCAAAAGCGCCGTATAATATTACCCCGCAACATTTGCGTTGTCCGCGAGAATGTTACGATTGCGGA
>JASEGY010000387.1 GCA_030019105.1 bacterium
CATAAATGAAATCCTAAAGGATTAACTCCAAAGAAGTTGCGCGGCCTAATTTAAACTCGGCCATGCACTCCGCTTCAAAAGTGTAAAGCTGCTATTTGAGCGATTTGGCCTTGTTCATCGTTTCGGCCATTGGATCAATTTTGTAGTGGTCGAGCAAGCTCGACCACTACAAAATTGATCCCGTTGCCCAAATGATGACCAAGGCCGTCGAAACGATGAACATCGCTGACAAATTAGAGTGGGGGCGTAGTTCAGATGGGAGAACGCATCCCTCGCACGGATGAGGTCGCCGGTTCGAGTCCGGTCGCCTCCACCATTCTAATAATTAATGGGCATTGATCACCATTTCGGCCATTGCGACCTTCCGGAAACCAGGTTTCTTGAAGAAACCCGGTTTCTTCGGTATTCGAGTGGCCGAAACGATGACCATCGCCAATTAATGTCGCTGTTCACGGCTTGAAATTAGAAATTGGAAATTAGAAATTGGTGAAAAAGATGAAGCGAGTCTATCCGAAGAGTTATCAGATATGGTCTGGTACGACTTTGACAAGTGGAACAAGATTGAATGCATTCATCAACAGCACAAAAGTATGAAGGCTCAATTTCCAATTTCTATAGCTCTTAAGATAAATATTTTGGGGTAAGCGAATTCAAGACAGGCTATGTAGCTTTCGGAGTTAATCCTTTAGGATTTCATTAGTTATGAAAGGCTAAAGCCTAAACTCCAAAGGATAACCAACCCCAAAATCTTTTTCTTAAACACTATAATTTCAGCGTTCCGTGAACGGTTACCAATTAATAATTGACAATGAATTCTGCCCAGAGAAAAAAAATGCTTCAAGACTTCTTAAAAAGTAAAATCTGGCAACGCACGATCGTTAAGCTGCTTACTGATAAAATTGGATGCGTGAACTATTTTGTCAGCGACGATGAGGATAAGATAGTCTTAAAAAAAACGAGCGAAAGTGCTTATTGTCAAGCTGTGATGGCTAAGCCTGAAGGAAAAGCTCAGTGCCGGGAATCAATTTCCCAACTCATGGCTAAGGCTAAAGAAGGGCATGTCCCCATAGTTGAACCCTGTGCGGCCTCACTGTTAGGTTTTGCCATTCCTCTTTTGAGGGAAAATCAATTAATCGGTGTCATACATGGCTGCCGGATGATAGACCCTGATTTAGGACCAGAGGTTTATCAGGGCATTGTCCAGAAGTCCGAGCTGGACAGAGATGGGTTCCCTGCCTTACTGAACGAGGTGGTCGCCATTTCTTCCCTCAAGCTAAAGAAAGAAATTGAATTAATTAATCTTCTGTCTCAATCCTTTATAAATCTTATCACTACCAGTCAACATTCCCTCAAGACCGGCCTTGAACCTAAAATTATTCCTGAATTTTATCGTATCTTTAAATTAAACGAGGACCTTATCTTTGAGTTAGAAACAGAGCAACTCTATTCACTCGTGGTTGACCTCATATCTAAATCAATGAATGCAGAAACCTGCTCCCTGATGTGGCATGACTCTGAGACGGGAGAAATAACCATTAAGGCCGCCGTAGGCATTTCAGAATTAGCTGTCAAACGGACTAAATTGAAGGCAGGCGAAGGTGTGGTCGGCCATGTGGTTAAGACAGGTAAGCCATTGTTAATAAAAGACCTGGAAAAAGATATCCGTTTCAAGATAAAACATAAGCCGGATCGCTACTATACTAAATCACTAATCATTGCCCCGCTTAAAGTAAACAATAGGGTTATTGGGGCCATCAATGTCAACAATGAAGCTACCAGGAGAAATTTTACCGAAGATGATGTCGGGTTCCTTTCCATCCTGTGTGGTTATGCTGCTTCGGCCATTGATGCCTCCATTATTTACCACCGAAAAGAAGAATTGTCCACCAAAAGAGAAGAGGCCCAGAGTGAAATAAAGAGCGCTCAAATTAAGGATCTGCAACAAGAGGTGAAGCAAGAACGCGTTAAGCTGGAGGAGCAGGAGAGGGAGATAGCCGACCTCAGGTCTGACTCGGAAAAATTAATGGCTATGAGCAAACTATTTGATGAGGTCAAGGATAGCGATGAACTAAAGACATACGTTCAGGCTCTAATTCCACCTGTCTCTGCCAAAAAAGAAGAGGCAATTACGGAAAAGGCTGCGACGGATTTAACCAGATTGGAAACAGAAGGTAAGGAGATTAATCGACTTGCTTCCCTCAAGCGAGAGATTGAACTTCGGGAGAAATTGCAGGAGGCAGCCAGAGAAAAAGAAGACCCCGGGGTTTTAGAAATACAAGCCGAAAAATTAAAAGAATTAAGGGGTGAGGCAAGCAAGATTGAAGAGTTGCGGGCCAAGGCGGAAGAGTTTAATCTCCTCTACGAGATAATCAGCACTATCTCTTCTATCCAGGAACCAAAGGAGATTTTAAAATGGGTCATGGAACGGATACAAGCCTTTTTTTCTTCTTCTCAGGCAGGGGCCTTTCTTTTTTTGGAAGACAAAGTCCTGCACGGTGTAATAAAGCCGGCCTGTCCCCTGGATGATCATTGTTTAGAGCGAGTTAAAGAAAAGCTGGGCCAGGACTGGCTGGAGATTAACCCGGCCGATAAAAAATTGAAGCGCCCCAGAAAGAGAATTGTTTCCGTTGAGAAAGGGGAACATGAAGTAATCGCCAGTCAAGTTAAGGAGGAGATGGCCTCTTTTATGACCGTCCCGTTAAAGAAGACAGATAAAATATTTGGGCTTATGAATGTCAGCAGTTTAAAACCCGATGCCTTTACTCCTTTTGACCGACGGATATTTGCCATTGTGGCTAATCAGACCTCGTTGGCTATTGATCGGGCCATGCTCTTTTTGGAGATAAGGGAAGCGGCTGAAAGAGATGAATTAACTCATGTCTATAACTACCGGTACTTTAAACGGCTACTTGGCCATGAATTCACTCGGGCCGAACGATACAAAGCGCCTTTATCCTTGATAATGCTCGATTGTGACTATTTGAAGAAATTCAATGACCAATATGGTCATGACCAGGGCAATAGAGTGATAAAGCATATTGCCAGGCTTGTGGAGCACAGGGTAAGAGAAACAGATTGTCTGGCCAGATTTGGGGGAGATGAATTTGGGATTATCCTCCCTGAAACAGAAAAAGAAGGGGCAATTTCCCTGGCGGAACAAATCAGGGAATCAATCAACAAGCATCCGATTAAGATTAAGGGACAGGAATGGCAGCTTAGCGCCAGTTTAGGGGTCGCCACCTATCCTGATGACAGGATAAAATCGGAAAAGGATCTGCTTAAAGAGGCTGACCAGGCCCTTTACCAGGCTAAAGAGGAAGGACGAAACAGGGTCGGCCGGTAGAATTGCGGATTTTGGATTGCGGATTTTGGATTGCGGATTTAAAATCCGGGCATCGTTTCAAACCGCTGACCGCTGATACTCTCGTTCCCACGCTCTGCGTGGGGACGAGGGAAGACCAGCCAATAGGAAATATGGAATTTGAATGGGATCCGAACAAGGCCGCTAAAAATTTCAGGAAGCATAGAGTTCCATTCAGCGAAGCTGCCACGATATTTGGTGATACTTTGGCTATAGACTTCATGAAAAAGATTTTGGGGTTGGTTATCCTTTGGAGTTTAGGCT
>JASEGY010000388.1 GCA_030019105.1 bacterium
GAGCAAGCTCGACCACTACAAAATTGATCCAATGGCCCAAACGATGAACAACGCCCGCTTGCAACATTTTAAGGCTGGCAATGAACTAAGATTAGCAGAAAACAGGAGGATTGGAGAGGTAAATCGATTTAATCAGCATTGATTGTCCTGTAATCGAGCTAATAACTAATCCACTATCTGCCGATTATATTAATAGGAATTAAAAACCGGCAAGGATGGAAACAATAGTCCATGAAGGATGATGAGCGTAAAGATTAGGTACTAAAGTATGAGGTTGACGACACAAGCTTATCGGTACCCTTATGGGACTGATAAGCTTTTTTTATTATAATTCATATTCGTATACCTATCATGGTTCAAAAGAGGCCGATTCGAGGGAGGGTTCAAGGGACCAAGCAGCCAGGATTAACTCCAAGAAAGTTGCGCAGCCTAATTCATTGAATCCTTGAACCCTTGAACCCTAAATCAAAGTGTTAGTCTGATTTGAACCAGGCCTAATCCCCGGTGAACTGAATGGCTTGAAACCGGTCAGTTTCATGGAGGGGAAGGGAGGGATAAAAAATGGTAAAAGGAATAGCTTATCTAATAAATTATCAAGAAGCTCGCACCCAGATTCAATGGACCTCCAGGACTAATTCAGACAGCGGTGAAAATACGGCCCGGACTCCTGCTAACAGCGTACCTTCCTTCAACGAGGATGTAGCCGCACGATTTTCTCCCTCAGGGTTTTTTGTTGACGCTCAAAAGTACCAGAAGATAGCTGAAGAGATAAGAAGAAGGATTATCTCTATGTTTGGAGAATGGAAGGGCCCGGGGCCAGGCATAGCCTATGACCCAGCTAAGCATGCCCCTGAAGAGTCCGGCAAAGCTGCTCCAAAAACGGAGAATGCTCCAAAGATACAAAGAGAGCCGCCGGTCGAGGAGACACCGAAAGACCGGCCGGTAACCGAACCCGAAAGAGAAGGTCGTCCCAAACAGACAGTTTATCTGAACTTCAGGGACGATGCCTTTAATAATCTGGGGTTGTCGGAAGATGAGAAGATTGAGGCCCGGAACCGGACGATAGAAAAGGTAAAAGAAGAATATAAAGACTATAATATCGAAGTAGTGACTGAACCACCGGAGGAAGGAGAATTCACGAGTATAGTTATTGGGGGAACAAGCCCTCGAAAGGGGGCCCTTGGCCTGGCAGAATACGATCCGGGTAATAAGGATTTGAGCAATATTGGCTATGTTTACACCCAGGAATTGCCGGAGGGGCATGACGCCCTGGATTCGGTCGAGGAAGTCGGTGCGGCCGTAGGTAACATCATTACCCATGAGTTAGGGCACACCCTGGGCTTAGACGACCATCAGGATGCGACTGATAAAGAGATAATGGATGGGGTAATGAACGTCTCCAGTTTACCACAGAATAAATATTTCACCCCGGCCAATCAGGAACTATTAGAAGGGAATGTTGGTTTCAATAAGGTGGCTTGATTTTAAGGAAACAGGGCTATATTAACTGAAAAAGGAGGTAACGAGCAGTTAGAGACCTCTAATTGCCATAAATCATTTCAAATGGTCTTTATAAAACCTCAAAATTGTGTCGATTAAACTATTAGTTTGATGAGGGGAATAGGGCTCAGGGACGAGCCGACATAAGTACCACGGAGGGCGGTAGGCGTACCGATTGGGGAACAAGATGAACTTTAAAAGGCTTATCGCCGGCAAGGAATGTCCTAATGTCCTTGGGTGATAAGCCTTTTTCCTTTTAAAAAAGGAGTTTAAAAAAGGAGGGGATCAAAGATGTTGAATGGACTTGAGCACCAGTTAGGAAATGGGGTTCCTGGATTTGGTTCTGGTCTGGGAATCGGTCAGGATAAAGAAAAAGGGGGGCTTCCGGCCGAAAGGCTTAAACTTGATTTTTCAGCAGCAGAACTTTACCTTCGCCAGAGTGAGTTGCAAGATCAAGAGGGGAACCTTCTGGGGCAAGGGCTTGAATTTGGACTTTACAATTCAGAGTTTCACCTTGATTATCAGAAGTATACGAATGCAGCCAAAGAGCTTCAGCAGGCTGAAGGGGCTAAGGCGGCAGCTCCTGCCCTGCAGGCAGAGGATGGAGGAAGAAGTCCAGGTCTCTTGCCACCAGTGAGAGATGGCTTTACGGTTGAGAGGAGTGATCATATTGTTCAAGCCTCCGAAGGTTTTCGAACCTACGTGGCTGACAATCTGAAACCAGATGATATTATTACGGTTGAAAACCTGGATACCGGTGAGCTTGCCTCCTTCCGGATAGATAAAGAGGGTGGACTGCATATGATGGATGAGCCGGTGACGGAAGGCAAAAATGTAATGAATTACAAGCTTCACGAAGGTGATGTCTTGAATATTGTCACTGGTGCCGGAGTTCCGGCAGGAGGGCCGAGCCGGCCTGGCGGGCCGAGCCGGCCTGGCGGGCCGGATGACTTTTATGTGGACAGCTTTGATGAGGGAGATGTAGTTGGCATTGAGAACCTTGATACCGGTCAGATGACCTATTTCAGCATGGATGATAATGGGATTCTGCACCAATTAGTCAATCAGGAATTAGACCGGGTTAATGAGCTAATCGGGCAGGGTGAAGACATTATCACCTACAAGGCCCATACGGGTGACCGGGTTCACATCCGGGGTGAAGGTGAAAATGATGACAGCTTAGTAACGCTTAATGAGAACGGCTTTACTATTGAGCCTGAAGAAGAAGCGAAAACCCTGTCTGCTCCGGCAGAGGGAGAAGGCGAGAATGTCTCCGTGGTCAAAGCTAAGGGTGGAAAGGAAGATCAAGGGAAGAAAGAATTAGACCTTCAGGGTATTGCTGATGCGTTGAAGCAGCGGATGATCGATGTCCTGCTTGGCCGAGATGTGCAAAAGGGTGAAATCATTGGACTTAAGGACCTGGAAGCAGAAGAGAAAGCCGCTTCTGTGGAGGAGGCCGCTGCTGGTGAAGAGATAGAGGATATAGATAATTCCAAAGGGGCCGATGGCCGCACAGTCCTGGAAGTAGCCGACACGATCAACAACTTTATGCGGGATATGTATGAACTCTACAAGGAAAAGTATGGTGAAGGAAGCGAGCAACTGAATAATTTCGTTGAAACGATGAAGGGCGCGGTGGATGAAGGCATTAGTCAGGCCAGAGATGAGCTTCAGGCATTGGGAGCCCTCGACGGGCTTACTGATAAGCGGATTGACCGAATTCAAGAGCTGGTTCATGAAGGAATAGATGAGCTCTACGAGGAAGAAATGGCTAAGTTAGAAGGAGAAATTGCTAAAGCGGGCGTTGTCCTGCCGGAACAGGAAGAAGAAGAAGAAGAAGAAGAAGAGAAAGCTTTGGACCTGGAGCAGATAGAGCAAGCTCAACTGGCTGCTCAGGCTGGAGCAAATTATTTAGGTAGTCCCGGTTTTGAACCGCCGAAAGATTATACTGCCTTTGACTACAGAGTTTAAGTTTCCCTACCAACATCTTCCCCTCTCCATCAAACTGAGTGGGAGTGGGCTCGTTGAGCCTGCTCCCACTTTTTTTCGGCTCATAGCTGATTACCGGGGTATAGTGCTTAAGAAAAAGATTCTGGGGTTGGTTGAAGATTGGAGTTTAGGCT
>JASEGY010000389.1 GCA_030019105.1 bacterium
TCTGCGCCCTCTGCGTTAAATTTATTTCACATCCTTAGCCTTGATGCGGATCATTAAAATTATATAACCATGAGCCACAATGGAGTTGGCCAGCGAATCCATCAGTATTCAACCTTAACGAGTATATCTACCGCAGATATTTCCCTGGATCAACTGCCTGCCCCTTCACCCTGAGCTCCAGATGAAGGCAGGGTTGACCGTCTATCTGTCCTCCATCTCCCACCTTACCTAACGGGGTGGTTAAGGTTACCCTGTCTTCCACCCCAACTTGAACGTCTCCCAAATGGCCGTAGACAGTGTAACGATTACCACCGTGATCGAGCATTACCATGCCTTCGTAGCCTTTGAAGGGGCCGACAAAGACTACCTTGCCTTCGGCGGACGGGGTTACCGTCTCTCCTAAATCAGCCGCAATGTCAATCCCTTTATTGATAAAACTTGTCTTGAACTCAGGATGATTTTGCTTGCCAAACCCAATCAGTATCTTCCTACCCTTCACTGGCCAGGCTAATTTTTTAAGTAACCCGGTTGGTTTAACTGGTTCGGTTAAAGCCTGTTTTTTCTTTTCCCCCAATTGCCTGAGAAGTTCTTCTATCTGGTTGGACGCCTTATTAAGTTGGGCGATCCTATTTTGCCGGATATTCTCTTCCCCGGCTATTTTATTTAACAACTTAACCTTGGCTAATCTCTCTTGCTTCTTCTTTTGATAGTCATCCCCGACTTTTCCCTTTTGACTTAGTATTTGTTGATAATTATATTTAAGGTTCTTTCTCTTTGTGTCAACCATTTCCTTTTTATTCTCGAGTTCTTTTATTTGCCGAGAGACATATTGTGTGCTAAAACGGGTAAAATAAGAGTATTTAAGCAAGGTGGGCAGATCCCTGGTGTTAAACAGCGCATCTATCCAGCTTATCCGGGAATATTTATACATATTTGCCAGAGAAGATGAAAGCATCTCTTTTGATTTCAAGAGCTTTTGATTGGTAGTGGCAATATCATAATTGAACTTTTTCAACCTGACATTTATCTGTTTTGCCTCTTGCCCTAACTTGCTTGATGAGGATGAGTTCTTCCTCAATTCTGTATTGAGCTCTAATAATTCATTTTCAACCTCCCTTTTCTTCTTTTTTGTCCCAATTAATTTATCCCTTTCTTTCTCGATTTCTCTACTTATTCGCTCCAGATTCTTTTGTCCATCGGTAAGCTCTTTTTCGTAAGTCTTTATATTTTCTGCATAAGCTACTCCACTAAACAAAATAATGCCTGCGCAGCAAAATGCTAAATAATGCCCGCCTTTTCCCTTTAAAATATCCCATATAGAGAAGAAACTTCCTATTCCACCAAGAAATCCACTGGCCAGGATCAGGAATATCACCGAGGTTAAGGAGAAGAAAGAAAGTCCGGAAGATAAAGAGGGAAAAAGAACTAAGCTTCTAAGGCCAAGTTGGTGGACTATCCATAGGAAGATAATCGCCAGGGTGCTGCCGATCACTGCCTGGAATATCCCTTCCAAAATAAAGGGCCAACCAATAAACCGGTTAGTTGCCCCCAAAGACTTCAGGGTCTCTATGGTCTTAATTCGAGCCGCCACAGCCGATCTTATGGCTCCGGAAATGATCGAAAAGATAATCAAAGCGGAGACGAGCGCTATCGCCCACATAACAAATCGGCTGATTTGACTAATTCGGGCCAGGGATTCTATCACTTCGGCCCCATAGTCAACTTCCTTTACCCCGGCTAATTCATTGATCTTAGGAGCTGTTTGAGAAAATTGCCTTACCCTTTCTGAAAAACCATCTTCAGTTAGATATACTTCCAGGAAATCAGGGAAGAGGCTTGATTCCATACTCGATGAGAAGGCTAAATCCTCTTTAAGCCTTGCCAGGGCTTCTATGGAAGAAACGTGCTCTACCTTCTTGATCCCCTCCATCTTGAGGATAGCTTCTTTAAGTTGCCCGATATTTTTCTTGCTTAGATTTTTTTCAAGATAAACAAGAATAGTTGTTTGCTTGCCGATATCTTCAAGGGATGAACGGACATTTCCTGCTAAATTCAGGCATAACCCAAATCCGAAACATACCAGTGTAATCGCCCCTACTATCAGCCAGGTTTCAGTTCTTTTAAAGTTGGTTAGAGTTTCGGCAGCGAAATATTTAATAGGCATATTGGTGTCTGGTGTCTGGTGTCTGGTATCTGGTGTCTGGTAGTCGATAAATACCAGATACCAGACTACCAGACTACCGGACTACCGGACACCAATTAGAATTTAGCCAGGAGAGAAAGGGAGTGCGCTCGACCAAGGTCATCAAAGGGAGCATAAGCATAGTCGAGGCGGTAATTCTTCGTCAGTTCGAACCCTAACCCACCGGTTATTCCAGGTCCAAGATCGCTTTTTCGATAGCCTGCGCGGAGGAAGGTGTCAAAGAGGCGATATTCAGCTCCAAGGTGGATTCCCACGTCATTATCGATCGGCTCGACAATATCCATGGTAAGAAGGAGATCATCCCCCATGGCACGATAAGAGGCGCCTGCCTGGACAGTAAAGGGGAGGGGGCCTTTTTGGAAGATAAATCCTATCGAGGGGCCCATATTTTTTACTTCAATTCCGACAATTAAGCCAGGGATAACATTAAACCGGTGGAGCACCCCTATGTCACAGGTTAGCCCATTAGCTGTTTCATCTTCCAATCTTTCCCTGAGGAAGCCAAATCTTAATCCGGCCAGGATATCGGTTCGCATCTGCCAGCTATAAGATAAGGTTACTAAGAGATTTGAAGCGGTGAAATCACCGGCTTTTTCGCCGGCCTTGATTCCCGCCTCAGCATCCCGGTAGTATCTGCCTTCAAAGTCTCCCAGGTTAAGATAAAGGATACCTATGCCGGCTGTGCCTAATCGGCCGAATGGGACAGGATGGACAACCCCTAAATACTCGTAGGCGCTATCCAGCAGCCATTCGTGGTGGTTGATTATCACCTGGCGATAGTTAAGCTGCGAGAGTCCGGCCGGATTTCCGGAAAGGGCATTAGCATCATTAGCTGCCCCGGTAAAGGCCCCCCCTAAAGCCGTCGGGCGGGCGCCCACCGGAAGTTTAAGAAAGGCAGACATGGTGGTGCCGGCAAATTTCTCTCCTGCCTGAGCCGGATTTAGCAGGCAGACAAGGCAGACCAGGGATAAAGTGAGAGCTAATAATATCTTTAAGTTAGCCTGAGCTTGTTCAACTGCCATTGTTATCGGCATTTTCAAATCACCACCATATCGTCAATTATCCTGACTACTCCAGCGGTTTGCCTTCCCGCACAGCTCGCAGAAAAGGTAAAGCTCCGCTAATATGTACACCCTTGTACTTCTCACCCAGCATGTCGAAATGGGAGTCATAAGTCACCAAGTAATCGGCCCCACCGACTACAGCGCAAGCCAGGATGAAGTCATCGTCGGGATCCACCGCAATAACCGGCTCCACCGCTTCATCCGGCACATCTACCCATTCAGCCAACCGCCACAGCAGGGCCAGAAACTCAACAACTCGTTCCTGAGAAATACCACGCTCGATGAGTTTCTCAGATAGTTCATCTATAGCTCTTAAGATAAATATTTTGGGGTAAGCGAATTCAAGATAGGCT
>JASEGY010000038.1 GCA_030019105.1 bacterium
ATTAAATCCAGCCAGAGCTGGTCAAAATAAGACTTCTCGCTAAATATGGCTTGAACAAAGCATTCTTCTAGATAGTTTGCCGCCCGCCAGTAAGCATCTATGCCTTCCAGCTCTTCTTTAGAAAGTGTCTCGGTCATTTTTATCGCCTCCTTATTTATGACCCTATCCAATAGTAACTGCTCAGGTGTTTAGGCTGAAGGTTTTTAGGGGACAGCCTACTCAGATGGATAAGATACCCCATTTCCTCCCCTTTGTCAATACCTTTTATCTACCTGCCGGAACTTCTTGCCAGAACAGACTTAACGAGACAACTCTCTTGAAGTAAAATCTTCAGTTTCCCAGGGAGTTTGACGATCTTAATAGTAGGAGCAATCTTACACTTAAGAGAGCCGAATTCTCTGGAGTTTTGTTACTGGAGCTTTCCTATGGCTACAACCATCAAGGGAGTATATAGACAGCGGCATCCTGAAGCCTCAAAGTTCTACCAGATTATCGAGAAGAACTTTGAAGAGTTCATCCGGATTTATCCTGAACGGTTCGAAAGCCGGTATGGCTATTACCGTCCTGTCGTTACCGAGGTGATTTATAAATACCTGGACTGTGGTGATCTGTCTCGTGGTTTTGCCAGGATTCGCTGTGGAGATTGTGGACATGAATTTCTCCTGGCCCACTCCTGCAAATGTCGCTATTTCTGTCCTTCCTGTCACCAGAAACGGATAATCCAGTTAGGCGAGCATCTTGGAGAAGAGGTGCTGGAAGAAGTCCCCCACAGGCAGATTGTCTTCTGTATTCCAAAGATGCTGCGAATATACTTTCGAAATGATCGCAAGCTTCTTGGTAAGCTAAGCCAATGTGCTTACCGGACATTATTGAAACTTTATCAGGCCGCTTTAGACCGGAAAGATGTAGTTCCTGGAGTAGTCATATCAATTCAAACCTTTGGGGATCTTATGAATATTCATCCTCACCTCCACGCCATGGTTTCAGATGGCTGTTTTGATTCAGAGATGGCCTTCTATGCCTTACCGTCTATTCCGTCCAGGAAGATTGAGGAAGTGTTTTCCTGCGAGGTCTTTAGACTGCTGTTGGATGAGGGGAAGATCACTGAGGAGATAGTGAGGAAAATCCGTGGCTGGAGGCATTCAGGATTCAGTGTCCATCAAGAGGTGCGGATAGATGGCCAGGACCGGGATGGTCTGGAGGGGCTGGTCCAGTATATTGGGAGAGCGCCTCTTTCAGAAAAAAAGATGGTGGTAAGCGAAGATGGTAAAAGCATTATCTACCATTCTAAAATGAATTCGGGAAGAAAGCGAAACTTTGAGGTCTTTGATCCCCTGGAGTGGCTGGCGGCAATAACGGCGCATGTTCCCAACAAGGGTGAACATATGATAAGGTATTATGGTTATTACAGCAACAAGAGTCGCGGGCTAAGGAAGAAGCGAGGAGGGGATAAACATAGCGCGGCGAAGCCGCAACCAAACGGAACAACCTAACGGTTGTTTAGGGAGGTTTATCGCTTTAACCACACCAGCGTATATATTTTTAACCCTCTCCACTGGAAGTAGAAACTCTTCCAGAGGACATACGCCGTATGTGGCCTGAAAGGCGCTCGGGTTGCTCCTCAGCATTGCTCTATCCTCTCCCCAGGGGATAAGATTAAACTACATATCCTGGTGTGGAATAAAGCGGTAAACCTAAGGATTTTCAGCCCGCATAATTCTCGCGGACAACGCAAATGTTGCAGGGTAATAGTATAAGAAGAGCCGGCCGGACAACCAATATCCTGCACCGGTCCCAAAAAGGCTCAAGGGTTGGCCTCCGTGGCCCCTTTGGCACCTCTTTCCCGATGGAAAAAATGGCCGGTCATAATATCCTGTTAATAGCCGGCGGCCTTGGTCTGGCGCCCCGAGGGACACTTTACCATGATTATAAAATTGATGAGCAAGGGATTATTACCAGGGCCAATTGTATTATCCCGACTACCCAGAACAATGCCAATATTCATTATGATCTGAAGGCCCTGGTCAAAGAGCAGGTTGAAAAAGGCAAGAACGACAGGGAGGTTACCAGACTGAGTGAAATGCTGGTAAGGGCGTATGATCCCTGTATATCCTGTTCTGTGCATTAACCTGGGTGAGGGGTAAGCATTCAGGTAGCAGGTAGCAGGTAGCAGGCAGCAGGCAGGAGAATAGGAGACGTTGGTGAGAGAGTGCTTAGTGGGCACCACCCTGGCCGATCCATCGGTCGTGGATGCGCTGATTAAGGGACGACAGTCCTTCTCAATGGGATGCACAGCCGTGGCGGGTATCCCCTTGAGGGAGAGCCAGTAATAATGCCCTTGTCGGGCCAAGCAAGCCACCGGCTATGCCGATGGTACTATTAATATCAGGAGGAATCATAAATGGAACATGGAGTCACCGTATCAGCATCAGTCTCACCCAGGCTTTTTTCCTGGCCTACTTTAGGCCTGGTTCCACCTCCCGCAGGTTTTAAACCTGCGGGAGGTGGTGGGCATTGATCATCGTTTGGGCCATTTACCGATCAGGTGGATAGACTGAAGGGTACGTATTCTGTCCCTATAAAACGGCCTGCAGGTCCTAACCGGCATGCCGGCGCAAAAAAGCAGGAATATTATAGGGGTCCTGCTCATCGATGTATTGGCTGTCATACTTAGGAACAGTCTCTCTTGCCTCTTCCGCCGCCTTCAAACCTTTTGCTTCTCTTCTGAATGCTTCCAGATCTACCGGAACCAGGACCTTAGAAGTCCGGACAGCCCTGGTTGTCTCAGCCACGCTGACCCTGGATCCAAAACCGGTCGCCACCACCGTAATCCTTACCTCATCCTTCATAGCATCGTCGGTCACTGTCCCAAAGATAATATTGGCATCCGGATCCGCCTTTTCAGTGATCAGGTTTGCGGCTTCATCTACTTCGGAAATCATCAAGTCCCTTCCGCCGGTAATATTGATCAATATCCCCCTGGCGCCTTCAATAGAATTGGACTCAAGGAAAGGTGAAGAAATGGCCATCTGAGCGGCATCAATGGCCCTATTTTCTCCGGTGCTAACCCCGATCCCCATTAAGGCATTCCCCTGCGCTGTCATGACTGCCTTGACATCAGCGAAGTCCAGGTTGATTAGTCCAGGAACAGTGATGAGCTCCGCAATCCCCTGAATACCATGTCTAAGAACACCATCCGCGGCCTTAAAGGCATCTTCAATAGATGTCCTTTTCTCTACCACCGAAAGGATCTTCTGGTTAGGAATAGTGATCAAGGTATCTACCCGCTCGATCAATTCTGCTAGCCCTGCCTCAGCCTGCTTGATCCGCTTTTGACCTTCAAAGCCAAAAGGCCGGGTGACCACGCCTACTGTCAGAGCGCCTACTTCACGAGCAACATCAGCCACAATGGGTGAGGCCCCGGTTCCTGTTCCGCCACCCATACCTGCAGTAATGAAGATCATATCTGCTCCGGCCAGAAGTTCATAGATAGCGTCCTTATCCTCCAGGGCGGCCTTTTGCCCCACCTCCGGATTGCCCCCGGCTCCAAGTCCCCGCGTCAATTTGCTGCCAAGGCATATCTTATTCGGCACGTTAACGGCATTCAGCGCTTGCTGATCAGTATTAACCACGATAAACTCTATCCCGTCACTTCTCATCTTGGAACTTAACATACGGACGACAGCGTTCGTCCCTCCACCTCCGACACCAATGACCTTAATCTTGGTTGGACTTTGCACTTCAGTTTCGAATTCAAACATGATTTACTTTTACTCCTTCCTGATAAGATGGTTTGTAACCGTTCACGGAACGATGAAATTAGAAATTGGAAATTGGAAATTGAGCCTTCATACTTTCTAATTTCAAGCCGTGAACGGCTACGATAATTTGAGTTGTAGTTGTAGTTATAACACTACTACCCTTTTGCCTCAGTGTCAAGTATTAGGATTTAAGGCCCCTTCTCTTCCCTTAAGACCTAACGCTTGACCCCCTTTCCATAGATTAGGATAAAACTTCGCTCCAACTATCACCCCCCCTTTTTTTAATAAATGGGAAATGGGAAGTGAAAAATGGGGAGGTATCTTGATTTACTTCCTATTTCCCATTTCTTACTTTCCTATTTACCGATTAACAGAGGTTTACAAAAATATCTCCCCCACCCAGTCCTTCATTCGGTTGAAGATACTTTTAAATAGATTTCCTCCTACAAATCTGACCCCCTTTCCCTTTTTTCTATCGGCTACCCCGTATAAAATCAGGCCGACAGCAGTCGCATATTGAGGTGTGGCCACAATATCTACCAATCCTTTTATCTTCTCCGTGGGAGTACCTATCCTTACCGGCAAATCAAATATCCGTTCGGCCAGTTCCCTGGTCGATTCCAACTGAACTGCCCCACCAGTAAGAAGAACCCCGCTGGAAATATGTTCTTCGTATCCGGCTTTTCTTATCTCGCGGCTAACTAACTCAAATATCTCTTCCATCCGGGGACCAATGATGTCAGCCAGTACTTGTTTGGGTAAACTCCGGGCCGGTCTCCCTCCTACTCCGGGGACTTCCAGGGTTTCATCCGGAGAAATAGCCGAAGCAATACAAGAACCATGGGCAATCTTTATCCGCTCCGCTTCGGCAATAGGTGTTCTAAGTCCCATTGATATGTCACGAGTAACATCGTTCCCACCCAGCGTTATAACCTCAGTATGCCTTATACTTCCGTCAGCAAAAACCATGATATCCGTCGTCCCCCCTCCGATATCGACTAAAACTACCCCTAAGTCCTTTTCATCTTCAGTCAGAACCGCATGACTGGCCGCCAGGGGGGCAAGGACAATATCATCTACTCCAAATCCAGCCTGAGTTACTGCATTGACAATGTTTTGCGCTGAGGCTACTGCCCCGGTAATAATATGAATCTTAGTTTCAAGCCGGATCCCGCACATACCTACCGGATCTTTTATTCTATCCTGTCCATCGATAATAAACTGCTGAGGCAAAGTATGAATCATCTCCCGGTCAGGAGGGATAGCCACTGCCCTGGCTGCGTCTACTACCCGATCAACATCACGCTGAGTTACTTCACCTCGCCTGGAAGATATGGCAATCACTCCATGTGAATTAAGCCCCTTGATGTGACCTCCACCAAGTCCGGCATAAACAGAACCTACTTGCACCCCGGCCATAAGTTCTGCTTCTGATACAGCCTCACCAATAGCTTTAGTGGTTGATTCCAGGTTTATCACCATTCCTTTCCTCAACCCCCGTGAAGAAGTACTGCCCACGCCTACGATTTCTATCTGCTTTTCTTCATTTACCTCGGCTATGATAGCACAGATCTTTGTCGTTCCTATATCTACTCCTACTATCGTGTCACTTAATCCCATTTACCTCACCTACCTTACAATTATCGTAATTGCTCAATAAAGTGTGGAAATCTCGCAAAGACGATAAGTGTTCACGGAATGTTGAAATTAGGAATTGGAAATTGGGCCTTCATACTTTCCAATTTCCAATTCCCAATTTCGAGCATGGTTCAACTTCGGGTAACATGTTTGAGAGGTAGTGGCAAAGCTTGCTTTGCCTGTTTCGGCTAAAGCAGAGCAAGCTCTGCCACTACAGATTAGACTCTCGGTGTTACCCTAACTCGGCTCTTTTTGAACCATGCCCAATTTCGAGCCGTAAACGGCTGCCTACTTTCCACAAGATATTGAGCAGTTACCAATTGTTAATTATTAATTATTTCATAACTATGTCCTTAAATCTAAGGTCAATATACTCCTTTCTCTCTTCTCTTTCTCGAAGATACTTAAGTAGAAATTTAAGCCGAAGTAATTTCTCCTTTATCTCATGCCCGGGACGCCCAAACCGAATTTGAGTCGCCTGCCTTATTGTATAGCCAATGATACCCTTTGGGTCCGCGATATTAAATTCGGCTATCTGAGAAAGAAGGTCAATTTCCGGGTCCCCGACTTGATCAATAATAGCTAAAACTTCCTTTACTGACACGGCCTTCAGTGGCTCACCCAGTTTATATCCTTCAAGCTCCACACCTGTTATGAAAGGTAAATCGTATTCTTCCCCTGAATCCAAACCAAAAATAACCCCTTCCCTGTCTACACCTAAAAATCGACCCGTTCCCGGAACAGGGATAATCGCCAGTGGTTTTCTTTCCTTAACTAATATTTTTACGGTCTTAGGTAGTTGTCGTTTTACCTCTACCTCCTTTACCCCTGGTTCCAGTCTCAGATAATCAGCTAAACCCTTTAAATTAAGTTGAAAGATATTAGGATGAACACTATCATAATAAGTGCGACAATAGAGGTTAAACCCATCAAGGATCCTCTTTTTACGCGCCCCTTCCTTAGCTTCAATTACAGGAGCGCCAATAGCCCAATGAGGCGAGGTAGTAAAAAAATGATAAGTCCAGGCGAAAGTCAGCCCCGTAAGACCAAGCATAATAAGAATAAGGACCAACTTAATCGCTGCCCGGTTTACCACTCCGGCCTTAGCTTTTTTATGCCGCTTCCTTACCCTGGTTGGTTTCACATCAATACCTCATTTTAAATGGGAAATGGGAAATGGGAAATAGGGAGCTATACTCGACACTGTTACAAATTGAGTATCTACTCAGCCAAGAGGGTTACTGTCCCACAATATTGATTTCCAGCTCAAGATCAATCCCGGCATAATCTTTTACCCTGGCCCTAATTATCTCAATTAATTCCAGGACATCAGCCGCTGTTGCCCGGCCTATATTCTGAATAAAGTTGGCATGTTTATTGGAGACCTGCGCCCCACCAAGGCGAAATCCCTTTAACCCTGCTTCCTCAATCAATTTTCCGGCATAATTACCCGGCGGATTTAAAAATATGCAGCCGGCAGTCCTCTCCCCAAAAGGCTGAGCAGCTTTCTTCATAGCCAATAATTCAGTTGTGCGTCTTTTGATCTCTAACCTATTCCCTTCAGACAACTTCAGACCCACTTCAAGGATAATCCCTTCTTTTAGACCATGTCGATAAGTAAAATCTATGTCCTTAGCTAAGATGAGCTTCTCTTCTCCCTCCGGGTAAGCTGCTCGAACCCAGGCAACAAGTTCCCCAATACTTTTACCAAAGGCAGAGGCATTAAGAGCAACAGCCCCACCGACTTTACCGGGTATGCCTGCGGCAAATTCGAGGCCGCTTAAGCCTGCTGAAGCAGCCTCCCGGCTCAGTCGGGGAAGGGAAGCGCCTGCGCCGACCCTTACGATTTCGGATTTCGGATTTCGGATTTCGGATTCTTCCGATTTTGGATTGCAGATTTCGGATTTCGGATTTTCATTTTGCATTCCGCATTCCGCAATCCGCATTCCGCATTCCGCAATCCGCAATCCGCAATTGAATGACCCACCTGGCCGAATAGTAAGGCCACTGATACCGCCGTCTCGAACTAAAAGGTTTGTCCCCCCGCCAAGGATAAAATAGGGAATCTTACCGCCCCTTATTAACTTTAAAATAGCTTTAAGCTCTGCCTCAGATTCTATATCAACAAAGATATCTGCCGGACCACCAATCTTAAAGGAAGTATACCGGCTCATCGGCTCATTGATCTTGAGCCGGGAACCAACCATAGTCCGCAGGCTTTTAATTAATTCCGCATTCCACATTCCGCAATCCGCAATTCTTCCAATATCCTTTCCCCCACCTTCCAGATGTCTCCTGCCCCTAAAGTAATTAAAATATCATAGGATCTTACTCGCTCAAGGCCGGCCCGGACCATCTGATCCGGCTCAGAGATAAATTCAATTTCAGACCCGGCATTGTATTGCCTGATCTTAGCTGCGATCATCTCTCCATCAACTCCTGGAATAGGAGACTCCCCTGCGGCATAGATGTCACTCACCATTACTATATCTGCCTGTTCAAAAGCCTTCCCAAATTCTTCGGCTAAATCCCGGCTTCGGGTATATCTATGCGGCTGGAAAAGGGCTAAAGTCCTTCTTCCTGGCCAGCCGATTTTGATAGAATCCAGAGTAGCTTTAATTTCAGTTGGATGATGAGCATAATCATCCACCACCAGAATTCCACCTTCCTCACCCTTAATCTGAAAGCGTCTTTCTACTCCCTGATAGGAGGCCAATCCAGTTTTTATGGTCTCAAAGTCCAGTCCAAGCTCCAGCCCAACAGCTATAGCCGCCAGGGAATCCCTGATATAATGCAGCCCGGGAACCTGAATCTCTACCTCACCTAAGACCTTAGCCGAGCGGGACACTGTAAAATGGGATGAGATGCCTTTAAATTCAAAATCAAAGCCCCTAATTTCAGCTTCAGGATGAAGCCCGTAAGTAACAAAAGTCCTTTGAACACGATCAAAGATAGAAGATATATTTTCATCATCCAGGCACAGGATAGCGCAGCCATAGAAGGGAACCTTATTGATAAAAGTCAGAAAGGTCTCCTTAATTTCAGCTAATCCACCTTTGTAGTAGTCCAGATGTTCCGCATCGATATTGGTTACGACGACAATAATAGGTGAAAGTTTTAAGAAAGTTCCGTCAGATTCATCGGCTTCTGCCACGAAAAATTTACCATTACCGTGTTTAGCATGAGAAGCAATATTATTAAACCTGCCGCCAATAACTATGGTAGGATCGAGTCCCCCCGCGGTTAAAACCTCTGCAATCATAGAGGTCGTGGTTGTCTTTCCATGGGCGCCGCTAATAGCAATCCCATTCCGAAGACGCATTAATTCAGCCAGCATCTCTGCCCTGGGGATAACCGGGATATGTTCCTCCTTAGCCCGGGCAACCTCTACATTCCCATTAGTAATGGCGGACGAAACAACTACGACGTCTTTGTTTAAAACCAGCTCGGCTTTATGTCCGATATGAATATCTACACCCAAAGAGGCAAGCCTTCCGGTTATCTCTGTTTCTTTGATATCAGACCCGCTAACCTTATACCCCATAGATATCAAGACTTCAGCGATCCCACTCATTCCTGCCCCGCCTACGCCTGCCAAATGAATATTCTTTATTTTATCAAACACCTTAATACCCCGTTGTTAGTAAGTGGGAAGTGGGAAGTGGGAAGTGGGAAGTGGGAAATATAGCTCTTAAGATAAATATTTTGGGGTAAGCGAATTCAAGATAGGCTATATAGCTTTCGGAGTTAATCCTTTAGGATTTCATTACTTATGAAAGGCTAAAGCCTAAACTCCAATCTTCAACCAACCCCAAAATCTTTTTCTTAAGCACTATAGTAATGGGATTAGACCTCGCTTTTTTCTAACTTCCTACTTCCTACTTCCTACTTCCTACTTCCTACTTCCTACTTCTTACTTCCTACTTCTTACTTCCTACTTCTTACTTCCTACTTCCTACTTCCTACTAAATTCTGTCTACTGTCTTACCAATATTCAAAAGCATCCCTACTCCAATCAAGGTAAAGAAAAGAGAAGAGCCTCCATAGCTAATAAAAGGAAGCGGCAGACCTGTCGTGGGCAAGCTTCCCGTAGTTACAGCCATATTAATTCCGGCTTGAATAACGATCAGGGCAGTTAACCCAAAGGCCAACAGAGACCCAAACATATCTTTGCTATTCAGGGCAATCTTAATTCCTGTCCAGAACAAGAGTAAAAAGAGGGAAAGGACAATCCCTGTGCCTAAAAATCCATGTTCCTCACCAAGTATGGCAAAAACCGAATCCGTATGAGGAGCCGGCAAAAAAAACATCTTTTGTTGACTTTCTCCAGGCCCTCTCCCAAGGACTCCTCCACTACCTAAAGCCAGCAAGAACTGATTAAGATGATACCTCTTCTTTTCAACAGATTTCATTGCTTCTTCTACTTCCTCTGGAGAATAAAGTAAGACAACCGCCTTACGTGAAAGATCAGGACTTAAGACAGCCAGGAATCGTTCTAACTGATAATCACGTATCACCAATGCACCGATAAGAAGGCCCGCGGCGATAAAACCGAATAAATATTTTACCCTTACCCCGCCTATGATTAAAAGAAGTAAGGTAACCAATCCCAGGAGGATGGTCATCCCTAAATGAGGTTGAATAAGAACTAAAAACATAACTGTACCTATTGCTATTAGCAAAGGAAGAAGTCCCCGCTTAAATTCTTTGATTACATTTTGTTTTCGCGAGATGAAATCAGCTACAAAAACAATCAAAATAAGCTTAACCATTTCCGCCGGTTGAAAGGCAAATCCTGTCCACGGTATTGCAAGCCATCTTTGGCTGTTATTGATCTCTACCCCCCACGGCGAGAACTTAGTAAGGATAAGTATAATGATCCCTATGCCTAACCATATAAAAGACCACCTTTGGAACTCCCGGTAAGGAACCATGCTGGCAAGGATAAAGGCTGCGATGCCCCCCAATAGCCAGTAAAATTGATGCCTCAGATAAAATGAACTATCTCCGCGAAACAACAACTGATCATAGTCTTTCCACGCTACAATAGCGCTTGCGGAATAAATCATTATTAGTCCAATGAACACCAGGGTAAAAGTAATTAAAGCCAGAAGCCTGGTTGATTGGATTGTATTATCTCTGGCTAAAGATTGACTGTAAGTCATAATATAGAATACAGGTAACCGTTCACGGAACGCTGAAATTAGAAATTGGAAATTGGGGAAAGTGAAGACCTAATTTCTAATTTCTAATTTCAATCCGTGAACGGCTACGAACACAGAACACAGATAAATCAGTACTCCGTGTTCTTATCTAAGCTTAAGCGTACTCAAGGAAAGCAAGGTAAATATCCCGGCCAGGATCCAAAAACGCACGACGATTTTTGGTTCTGCCCAACCTTTTAATTCAAAGTGATGATGCAGCGGCGTCATCAACCAGATACGTTTCCCTCGAAATTTGTAGGATATTACCTGCAAGATGACTGAAAGCGCCTCCATCACAAAAAGTCCGCCGATTATGACCAGAAGTATCTCGTGTCTGGTCAGCACCGCGACTGTTCCTAATGCCCCGCCCAGAGCTAATGAGCCCGTATCGCCCATAAACACCTGGGCCGGGTAGCTGTTAAACCAAAGGAATCCTAAGCCGGCGCCAATAAGGGCTGCCAGATAGACGGTCAATTCGCCTGTTCCACTCAGGTAACTTACCTTCAAGTAGTTAGCGAAATTATAATTACCGGTTACATAAGCTACCCCGGCATAAGCAATAGCCGCAAAAACAACCGCGCCAATGGCCAGACCATCCAAACCATCGGTTAAATTCACGGCGTTACTGGCCCCAACAATAACCAAAATAATAAAAGGTATATATAACCAGTCCAAATCAAGCGGGGGCTTATTAAAGAAAGGGACCGCCAGTTGAGTGGTGTATTCCGGCCCCCCAACAGGATCAAAATAGAGATAACACGCTAAAACCGCCGCTATCAGAAATTGACCGATCAATTTATACCGGGCCACTAACCCCTCGGGTTTGCGTCGAACTAATTTCAGATAATCGTCCAGCAGCCCCAGCCCACCGAATCCCATCGTCACCCCAAAGACCAGTAGAATAAACCGATTATCTAACCTGGCCCAAAGTAAAGTTGAACCCAGCAGGGCAAAAAGAATTATTATCCCCCCCATGGTTGGGGTGGCCGACTTGTATCCGTGGCTCTTAAGATATTTTTCTTTAACGACCTCGGTAACCTTCAGATTCTTTAGTTTTCTTATCACCCACGGCCCAAGAAGAAAAGTAATTACCAGAGCGGTTATGGTCGCATAGGCTGTCCTGAAGGTGATATACCTGAATAGCCTGAAGATCGATGTAGCCGTATCAGGCACATAAAGCCATTCATAAAAAAGATGATAGAACATTTTTGAGTTTCGAGTTTCGAGTTTCGAGTTTTGAGTTTTGAGTTTCGAGGAACACAGAACCCGAAACTCGAAACCTGAAACCCGAAACTTACTTTTTTAGTGCGGTTAAGATTTCTTCCATCTTTATCTTTCTGGAACCTTTGATAAGAACTGTATCATCGTCTTTGAGTATCTTCTGCAACCTATCTGTCGCCTCTTCATTACAGGAGAGACTTAGCACATTTTTAGCTTTCATCCCAACCGCGACCGCTTCTCCGGCCGCTATAGCCGCTAATTCTCCTACCGTAACCAGAAAATCGCAACCCGCGGCAACCAGATACCGGCCTATCTGACGATGAAGCATTTCGCCATCTCCCCCTAACTCTAACATATCACCCATAACCAACACTTTCCTGCCGCGGCGGGGCAGCCCCACCAGGGTATCTATCGCCACCCGCATAGAGCTGGGATTAGCATTATAACAATCACCTATGACTATAACCGACCCAAGTTCGAGTATCTCCATTCTATACTTAGCCAGACTTGCTCCGGCTAACCCCTCTTTAACAGATTCCGGTTTTATCCCTAAGATCAATCCTGCGGCAGCCGCGCCAAGGGCATTGTAAATATTGTGCCTGCCCGGCAATGGCAAGCTGATCTCAATTTCTACCGGGCCAATAAGCTTACCTTCTACCTTCCCGGGATACTCTCTGATATCAACTGCCCTGATCCAATTTCCCTCTTCAAACCCAAAAGTGATCAGACGGCCCTGAAAATCTTTCGCCATCCGGGCAAGATAATGGTCGTCACCATTTAAGATCGCTGTTCCCTCTCCCCCCAAATTCTCCAAAAGCTCGGCCTTGGCTTTAGCCACGCCTTCCTTTGTCTTAAAATATTCCAGGTGGGCCTCACCAATATTAGTTATGATCCCATGGGAGGGAGAACTCATTTCAGCTAAATAGGCAATCTCACCCGGATGGTTAGTTCCTAATTCTAAAACTACACCCTCAGTCTCTTTTGAAATCTTAAAAAGGGTTAAGGGAACACCAATCTGATTATTAAAATTTGCTTCTGATTTTACTACCCGGCGCTCTTGCCCCAAAATAGAAGCAAGCATATCCTTCGTGGTGGTCTTGCCATTGCTGCCTGTAATAGCTACTACCGGCATGTCGTATCTATTCCTGCAAAAGCGGCCAATCTTTCCTAAGGCTAAAGTGGTATCTTTAACCTTAACCAAAAATTGGTCTTGACGCATCTGGTTTTGAATCCCGGAGGCTGCCTCAGGATCAGAAATAATGATCCCCTGGCTTCCCCTGGCCAGGGCTTCTTTAACAAATCGATGCCCGTCATAATTTTCGCCCTTGAGGGCAATAAAGGTTTCCCCCGGACTCATACACCGCGTGTCAGTTCCAATGGCTTTAATCTCAGCCCTTCCTGATCCGGCGATCAATTCACCCTGAACAGCCTTGAGTAAGTCAGTTATAGATATGGGTTCCATTGCTCCCCTTTAAGAATTGTCTTACCACCTCCCTATCATCAAAGTGGTTGATTTTCTCTCCAATGATTTGGTAATCCTCGTGTCCTTTACCGGCAATAAGAACCAGATCGCCTGATCCGGCTTCACGCAAGGCCTGGCAAATAGCCTCCCCTCTATCTAACACTACCCGGCAATTATTAGGCTTATTAAACCCACCCTCTATTTGACGGATAATTTCAAGCGGGTCTTCAGACCTGGGATTATCAGAGGTGACAATAACATAATCACTCAGTTCCTGCGCCACTTTACCCATCAGTGGCCGTTTCCCTCTATCCCTATCTCCTCCACAGCCAAAAAGGGTGATAATCCGAGCCGGGCCAAGGTCTCTGGCTGAAAGAAGGACAGATCGCAAGGCATCCGGGGTATGGGCATAGTCAATGATCACGTTGAAAGGCCGGCTATCCTCCATCCTTTCAAATCTTCCTTTAACTTGATCAAGGGCGGCAATCCCAGACTTAATATCTTCCATATCAACACCTAAAGCCACTCCTGTCGCTATGGCGGCTAACCCATTATAGATGTTGTGCCGGCCCAGCAGTTTCATCTCTATTCGCTCTTTAAGCACAGTAAAGGACAGACCTTCCCAATTCGGAATAATTTCAGAGGCGGATATATCAGCATCTTCAGACATTCCGTAAGTAATAACCCGGCTGGATATATCAGATACCAGTTTTCTCCCCGAGGGATCGTCAATATTGACTACGGCGCACTTATCCGGCGTTAGATTAATAAATAGTTGGCTTTTTGCCTCAAGATACGAAGAGGCGGTAAGGTGGAAATCAAGGTGATCCTGACTAAGGTTGGTAAACACAGCTACATCAAAGTCGCATCCAAAAACTCGGGAAAGAGATATAGCATGAGAGGAGACTTCCATGACTAAGGATGAAATACCTTCTTCAACCATCCTGGCCATATATGCTTGAAGGCTTATTGCCTCCGGGGTAGTATGAGTGGGTTTAATCTCCTGGTCTCCTATAGAATAACCAATGGTGGACAGCCGTCCCACCTTTTCTCCGTGTGCCTTTAGAATGGATTCAATTAGATAAGTAGTGGTCGTCTTCCCATTGGTTCCTGTGATGCCGATAAGTTTCAGCTTAGTCGAGGGATAACCATAGAATTTAGCGGCCGTAACCGCCGCGGCTTTCCTTGAATCCTTCACCCGAATGAGAGAAAATCCCCCTTTTATAGGGACATTATTCTCTACTAAAGCGGCGACTGCCCCTTTATCTCTGGCTTCCAGGAGAAAATTATGCCCATCATATTTAACTCCCTTTATACATACAAACAGAAATCCTTTCTGAACTTCTTTTGAATGGCAGCTTACTCCCCTGACTTCAACATCTAAGCTGCCAACTACTTCCTCTACCGGTAGGTCAGCCACCAATTCTCTTAACTTCATTCCCCCCCCAGGATAAAGAGAATAAGGCGATGTTCATCGTTTCGGCCATTTAAAAATAGGAAGTAAGAAATGGGAAATAG
>JASEGY010000390.1 GCA_030019105.1 bacterium
TTTTATTGTATATTTACTTTACAGCTTCTGCAACACGGTTTCACTGAATGCTTACTTATTACGGGACACAGGTGCATATGCCAAATAAAAAATTTTCCATCTAAGCTCCTTCTCTCTGTATATGTTTAATAAATTCAACACGTTGAGCAATAAATGCCGCTCCTTAATCATAACTCTATACCTTCCAACATGCTATGCGTGTATATTTATTCATACACTGCGTCGAATAAAATGAACAAGACGCCCGCATCGAGATCCCTACTTTACGCATATCGCCCCGCTGGTGTTTCAGCTAACCGCACAGGGCACAATTTCAACTATTTTATCATCTTTTCCCTATCCTGTCAAGTGGTAAAATAAAAAATCGGCAATGTTCATTGTTTTGGCCATCGAGCACCGAAAGCTTGAAGCTTTCGGGTTTGAACCATCTTGATATATTTCTATAGCAATTATCGTGCCAATGCTAAATATCATTTTTTTGACGACAGCCCTTGCAGTAACAAGTTTATATACTTTAGGTTACGCATGCACTTTCCAATCTGCCAGGAGAATAAGATTTTGTCTGACAAGGCTAATGTGTAAAGAAAACAGACATTGTGTGGCAACATCTTGCTTGACTTGCTCACATCTATCAGCTATAATAAAATATGGACAAAATCCTGATTATCCAAACGGCCTTCCTGGGTGATGTAATTCTTACTACTCCCCTGATTAGAGCTCTTTACGAAGGGCTAAACAAGCCTGAAATTACTCTCATTACTACTCCTCAAGGGAGAGAAATCCTCACAGCAAACCCTTACCTGTCAGAAATTATTCCTTACGATAAAAAAAAATCAATGAAAGGCCCAGCCGGTTTTTTAAAGATAGCCGGCCAGGTTCGCAGGAGGGAATTCGATCTGGCGGTACTCCCCCACCGTTCTCTTAGAAGCGCCTCTTTGGCCTACTTAGGTAAGATTAGTCAAAGAATCGGTTTTGATACCAGTACCGGAAGCTTCCTGTTAACTGAAAAAGTGATTTACCAAAGGGGCCTTCACGAGGTAGAAAGAAACCTGGAACTTGCCGGGAAATTGGGCATAACCGGAGGGAAATGGAGGCCGGAGCTCTTTGTTAGTGAGCAGACAGAAGAAAAAGCAGCTCAATTCTTTTTACAGGAAGGATTAGGCCAGGCAAAGTTGATTGTTGGCCTCAATCCTGGTTCTATCTGGGCGACTAAGAGGTGGCTGCCGGAGGGTTTTGCCCGGGTAGGGGATGTGGTAGCAGAAAGATTTGGAGGACAGGTCATTCTCTTTGGAGCCCCAGAGGATATTACCCTGGTTAATCAAATAGCCGGCGCTATGAAAAACAAGCCGGTTATAGCGGCTGGAAAGACCGGATTAGCTGATTTAGCTTCCTTCTTCAGACGATGTCATTTATTCATTACCAATGATTCCGGCCCTATGCACATTGCCGCGGCCGTTTCTACGCCGGTGGTTGGTATCTTTGGGGCCACCACCCCTTCTTTAGGTTTTTATCCTTACAGTCCTCATTCTGTAGTGGTAGAAATCAAAGACCTGGCCTGCCGGCCGTGCGGTTCTCATGGAGGTAAGCGCTGCCCTGATAAAAGTTTCGCCTGCATGCGGGAGATAACTCCGGAGCAGGTTGTCTCCGCCGTGGAGAAGCTGCTACTCAATTTCTGCCATAGGAAGTTTTGAACGTGGATTTGGATAAATATGCAAGCTCCTTGGTTCAATAATTAAATCAAGCGTTTCCATGACAACAGCACCAACTAAGGCATATTTTTTATTCGGCTCGACTACTGCTTCAAACATACCCTTCCTATCACAAATGTCCACTTCCACACCCCAAACAACATCCCTTTCCGCGGTTTCTTCATTTGCATACTTTACTGTTTGTTCTCTGATTTTCGGAAAACTAAACTCTTCTACAACATCTCCGGGCAAAACTAACAATGTTGCCCCTGTATCTACTTTTGCCTTTAATTCTACTGGCTCATTCTTAGTTAATGGATTTCTAACAGTTATGGTTGTATAAACTATCCCCATAGTTTTCACCCTCCTTTAGGCAAAATACCTCTTAGCGCGGCCTCTGGCCGCAACCAAACCAATTTTGGATTGCAGATTGCGGATTATGGAACGCTGAAATTGGAAATTGGAAATTAGGAAAAGCGTGAAAGCCTAATTTCTAATTTCCAATTTCAATTCGCAATCGTAACATTCTCGCGGACAACGCAAATGTTGCGGGGTAATAGTATATTATATATCGCATAGTTCTTCTAATTTGTCAAGCATTAATTCTCTCGTAGAGGGTTGTGCGTTGAACGGGGGTAAAACCTGATTCATGGATGAGTTCTTCTACTTCGGCCTGATGGGAGATATTAATGAACCCGGCTGACTTGTGAACGTTTTCTTCCAACAAAGTCCCCCCGAAATCGTCGGCCCCAAAGTGAAGGGCCACCTGGCCGGTATGCTTCCCCTCTGAAAACCATGAGGCTTGAATGTGAGGGAAGTTGTCCAGGTAAATTCGTGAAAGGGCAATAAGGCGCAAGTACCGTACCGGCCCGCTCCGGGAGGTGAAACCTTGCTTTTCTAAATATGTGTTGGCTGGTTTAAAACTCCAGGGAATGAAGGCGGTAAATCCATTAGTTTCGTCCTGCAAAGAGCGAATTCGCTCCAGATGTTCGATAATATCCTCGTCTTTCTCCAGGTGTCCGTACATCATGGTGGCGGTGGTTTTAAATCCCAGGCAATGGGCCTGGCGCATCACCTCCAGCCATTTCGAAGCCGGTCCTTTATCCGGGCTAAGCTGGGCTCGGACCCTGTCTGAAAGAACCTCAGCCCCCCCACCGGGCAGAGTGACCTGTCCGGCTTCCTTCAGTCTTTGAAGGACTTCCCGGATAGAAAGTCCTGTCCTTTCGGCGATGCCTGTAATCTCAGGTGGTGAGAAAAAATGGGGCAGGACTTGCGGCGCTTCATTTCTAAGCCGGCGGACTAATTCTACGTAATACTCCAGCGGCAAATCAGGATTTACCCCCCCTTGAAGCAGCATGGTAGTTGTCCCGGCTTCAGCCGCATGCATAGCCTTTTGCACCACTTCTTCCACGGTCAGGGTATAGGCATCGGGGTCTTGTGCCGAACGATAAAAGGCGCAAAACCGGCAGCGAATCCGGCAGATATTGGTGTAATTGGGATTAGTATCCATCACGTAAGTAACTTCCGGCTTGGGGTTGAATCGAAAGCGAACCTTATTGGCCAGAAATCCAAGAGCCGTAAGCTCAGTCCTGGTTAGTAGATATAAGCCCTCTTCCGGAGTCAGACGTTCTCCGGCCAGGATCTTTTGTCTCACCTAATATTTCCCCCTGCATCAGACGAAAATCAACCCACTCCAGGGCCAACCAGCCCTCCAAAGAGCCTGGTGACGGCCTTGTTCATCGTTTCGGCCATTGTGACACCGATCAAGAAACCAGGTTTCTTGAAGAAACCCACCCCGGTTTTGGGATAGGCTCTTAGTATAACCTTAGCGAAATGCTTCCGTCAAGTAAAAAATCAGGCAATTACCTGATTATATACTCAACGCGGGCATAATCTGCGATTTTGTATTTTCTCAATAACTCAGGGT
>JASEGY010000391.1 GCA_030019105.1 bacterium
CATAGCCTATCTTGAATTCGCTTACCCCAAAATATTTATCTTAAGAGCTATAGAACCGCACTTTGGGTTGTGATTGCCAGACCACTTATGTCTCCTCTCTACATGGGGACAGATAATTAGTGATGCACACCTCATCGTTTATGGCGCATTTGTCTGGGTCCCAAACAATTATGGTCCGGTTTTGGTTGATTTCATACTTCTCTCGCTCCTCAGGTACTGCATGGTACAGCGTGGGAACCCATCTCAGTGGTATAGAGAGCACCCGCCCGTCTATCAATTTTACGTGCATACATTCATTATCAAACCGCACCTGATGGATGCGAGCTTCCTGAGGAAACGTATAGGCCGATATAGGGTACTGAACCTTGTACCGTTTGACTCCAAACTGCTTATCAACTCGTTCTGCCACTATAGCCATACCACTCCTCCAGTAAGTAATCGTGATTCTGCTTAATCACTTCGAGTGCCCGATTCAACTCGTGACGCTTTAGTGTGCGACCAGGCCGGGCCACTTCGATTTCGGGCTCCAGCCAGATTTTGGCATCGTTGTAATCATCTTGCGATCCTTTACCCACATGCACACTGGCTCGCTTTTCATAGAGAGCATCGTAGCTGTGAAACCAGAAAATGAGAGCGTCTTCCACAAGTACTTTAGGACTCATACCGTCTCCCTGCTTAAATCGGCCGGGCCAGGGCGAGACAGTAAACTTTGGATGCCCCAGCCTCAACTAATGCCCGGCTGCATTCATTCATAGTCGCTCCGGTCGTGAAGACATCATCAATCAAGAGAAGGGATAGACCTTCTATTTCCTCGCTTTTCCTAACCTTAAAAGCCCCCCTCAGATTGGTTAATCTTTCTTTTTTGGTTAACTCAATTTGAGGGGTGGTAAAACGGGGTCTTTGAAGATTCTCTGTTAAAAGAGGTAGATCCAGGTTAAGGCTTATCATCCGGGCCAGAAGCTCAGCCTGGTTAAATCCCCGCCATCTAAGCCGTTTCCGATGAAGCGGCACAGGCAGGATAAAATCGACCTTAAGGTCAGACCAATGTTGGCTTAAGTATTTAAGCAGCAGTTCCCCCAGGATTTGGTGCAGGGACTCTTTTTGGCGATATTTAAACAGGTGGATGGTTTTTCTTAAAGTCCCGTCATAGATGCCTACTGCCCGGGCCTGATGAAAATATCTTTTCCCTTTTCTGCATTCCCGGCAAATAGGGGCTGCTGTTCCTTCAAAGGATGAAGCAAGGGGAAATCCGCATCGCTCGCACCACGGGGGCGCAATCAGTTGAATCTCTGCCCAACATTCAGGACAAACCGGGTCGTTCTCTTCCTCCTTTAAAAAGCGGCTGCACGTCAAACACTTCGGAGGAAAGACAAAATCGACGATAAGCCGGAAAAGGGCTTTGAACACCTGAAACCTCCTGACACCTGTAGCGTAGCAGCAGCTAACCGGGACAAGAGTTTTATCCCTGCGTAGGGGATGAGATTGATTATCAAATCCTGCCTTTTAACTCTTGTCCCTCCGGTTACGCTGCATTAGCAGAAATCGGCGACAAAGGCGAAAGCATCCTATTTCCCTAATCGTCTGCGTTGTACTCTGGTACGCTTCCGTAGCTTTTTGAACTTATGCTTCCTGATCTTTTTCCTTCTTTTTTTGACGACACTGGACATAAATTAAGCCTCCTCTAATAAGTTTCGAGTTTCAAGTGTAGAGGTTTAAAACTTGGTAACCGTTCACACCACCAAGACACTAAGGCACAAAGATTAATCCATCTTCTGATTTTCTTTGTGTCTTTGTGTCTTAGTGGTGAACGGTTACAAAACTTGAAACTTTAAACTCGAAACTTTATTCCCAACATAACATGCTTGCCCCGATTATTCCTCCCTTATCACCAAGTTCAGATTTGATCAATTTCAGGTCTTTTCGGGCTAAGGGTAAAGCCATCAAATTCAGGCTCTCATTAATCAGGTCTAAAAGTTGGGGAGCAGCCATTATTACTCCACCCCCAAAGATAATTAACTCCGGATTCAGGATATTGACCAGATTAGCTACCCCAAGGCCAAGGTAATGAGCGGCCCTTCTAAGGGCCTTGACAGCCAACTTGTCACCTTCCTGAGCAGCACGCTGAATGGCGCTGACATCCAAATGGCTTTCACCTTCTTTTACTGTTTTGAACAAGGATGAATCAGTCCACTTGGGCAACCGCTCGGTGACATATTCCACAATATGCGGCCCGGAAGCAAAGCTTTCCAGACATCCATAATTACCACAGCCACAGAGGGGGCCGTCTTCCTTAATGGTCATATGTCCTATTTCCGCCGCACAGTTGGTGGCGCCTCTGAGCAATCTGCCTTCGGCAATGATTCCTCCTCCAATTCCGGTTCCAACAAAAACAGCCACTACATTGTCAATGTCCCGGGCTGCCCCGAATTTGGCTTCGGCAGCAGTTACACATCGGATATCATTGTCAATCTTGACCGGCAGATTATATCGCTCTTCGATAATATCCTTTAGATCGACGTCAAACCACTTCAAATTAGGGGCGTAAGTAACCATCCCTTTTTTTTGATCGATTTGACCAGGTGCCCCGATTCCAATGCCGGCCGGCTGATCTTCAATAACCTCATCTATGGTTTGACATATCCGGTCAATGACTTGAGTCGGCCCCTCGGCGGCCAGGGTCTCAACCCTGGTCTTTTTGAGCACCTTCCCTTTTCTTGTTACCAGCCCGGCAGCAATCTTTGTGCCGCCCAGGTCAACTCCAATAGCTTGTTCCACGCCGAACTAAGTTCCTTCCTGTTCATTTTATTATCCCAAGCAATTTTGCCAGCAGATCCATTATTTTGGGATTAGTGATAATAATTAGCGCTCCGAGGGCTAAGAAATACAGCTTCATCTTCCATTCCAGCGTTATTATTCGAGCTTCCAGCCTCTTTTCGACCTCTGCTATCAGGGCTCTTAAATTGTTGTCAACTTCTGTTATTTTAGCTTCCAGCCTGCTTTCGACACCTGCTATTTTAGCTTCCAGCCTGTTTTCGACATCTGCTATTTTAGCTTCCAGCCTCTTTTCAACCTCTATTATTTGAGCCCTTAAAGTATTATTAACTTGTTCCAGGTCCAGTTTGGTTACAGCGGTTTTCTCAATTTTCGAGTCCACATATTCTACCAGGACCCTTGCCCCTTCTTCTCCTACGGTGGGCCTTAATTTTTCATAGACTGCAACGGCTGAATTCATATTTCATCACCTCTTAAATAATATACCTCATTATCCCGAAAAAGTCAAGTCCCATCTTTGTTAAATTAATCGTAGCCGTTCACGGCTTGAAATTAGAAATTGGAAATTAGAAATTGGGGGATGGTTCACTTTTAGTGTGGAAGCTTGCGGTTAAAAGATGTAAGGGACGCGGAAAAAATAAAATACCCCAACTTAGGGACGTAGTACAGGTTCAACCTCCCGCAGGCTTCAAACCTGCGGCAGGTTGTGTCCCCAGTTTGCTGCTCCGCTACATTGGGTAATTATTTCTTTCCATATCCCTATACTCAGCACGGTTATAAATAGTGATTTTGAATAGGTTGTAAGTTGTAGGTTGTAGGTTGTAGGTTGTA